>CANSKM010000093.1 GCA_947647475.1 uncultured bacterium | reverse complement strand
AGATTGAAATATCCTAAAAAAGATGTAAAATCATTTTATGTCGTATTTAATGCTTTTTAATGAACTTAAAGAAATGCTTGTTTCCCAAAAAAGGGAGATTGAAGACATTGAAAAAATAGAGCATGCCTATCTTTTTGCTTCCCGCCTGCATGAGGGGCAATATCGAATTTCAGAAGAACCGTATATTATTCACCCCATTGAAGTTGCAAAAATTCTTGTTGAATTAAGGCTTGATACAAATACAATTATTTCAGCATTTTTACACGACATTCTGGAAGACACGGACACAAAACCCGAAGAAATCGAAGTACAATTTGGTTCGGATGTTCTAAAGCTTGTAAACGGTGTTACAAAACTTGGAAAATTCCAGTTTAAATCTAAAGAAGAGCGTCAGGCGGAGAATTTCCGCAGAATGTTTATTGCAATGGCGGAAGACGTTAGAATTATCTTCTTAAAGCTTGCAGACAGGCTGCATAATATGCGCACGCTTAATTATATGGCAGCAAACAAGCAAAAACGCATTGCACAGGAAACATTGGATATTTTTGCCCCCTTGGCAAACCGTCTTGGTATCGGGAAAATGAAGGCAGAGCTTGAAGATTTATCCCTTCGATATATAAACCCTGAAAAATATTATGAAATTGCAAAGCTTGTGGCGCAGACAAAGCATGATAGGGATAAAGTTGTATCTTCTTTAATTGAGACAATTTCAAACAGCCTGAAAGAAAACGGAATTAAAGCGACAATTTATGGCAGAGCAAAGCATTATTACAGCATATACAATAAAATTAAAAGGCAGAACGTTTCTTTTGATGATTTGTATGACATTACGGCAATTCGCGTAATTGTGGATGATGAGAGAACATGTTACAACGTTTTGGGGATTATCCACGCGCAGTTTAAACCTATCCCCGGGCGCTTTAAAGACTATATTGCAATGCCAAAAGGCAACCTGTACCGTTCTTTGCACACATCCGTTATCGGTTCAAAAAATAAACCCTTTGAAATTCAGATTAGAACAAAAGAAATGCATGAGGTTGCAGAATACGGGGTTGCGGCGCATTGGAGATATAAAGAATCGGGCTCCGTTAAGGCGCAGGATAAAAACGACATTCAGTTTAACTGGATGAGAAAGCTTGTTGAAATTGATAAAGACACAACTGATGCCAAAGAATTTGTTGAAAGTGTTAAGCTTGATTTATTTTCTGACCAGGTTTTTGCCTTTACGCCCGCAGGCGATGTTTTGGATTTACCTGCAAACTCTACCCCTGTTGATTTTGCATACAGAATTCATACGGAAGTCGGTCACAGGACTGTTGGCGCCCTAATAAACGGAAGAATTGTTCCGCTTGATACAAAGCTGAAGAATGGGGATATTGTTGAAATTTTAACCTCAAAACAGTTTATGCCAAAGATTGACTGGCTGAATTTTGTTGTGACAAAGAGTGCTGTTTCAAAAATCAGGCTTTGGTTTAAAAAATATAAAAGGGAAGATAATATTGAAATCGGGAAATCTGCCCTTGAAATTAACCTTACAAAAGCTGTTTTTGATGAATATTTAAAGGCGGGCGAAATAGAAAAATGCGCGCGCGAGATGAACTATAAAAGCGCGGATGATTTATTTGCAGCCCTTGGCTATGGCGAAACCACAATCCATAAGGTTTTAAACAAGCTTAAAAAACCTGAAGTGAAGCCTGTCGAAAACATTGAAGAGCGCGAATCCCAGAGAAGCAAAAAAAGCACAAAGAAAAACGACATTTTGGGCCTGGAGGGGATGCTTTGGAGCCTTGCAAAATGCTGCTCGCCAATCCCAGGGGAACCGATTGTTGGTGTTGTAACCAAAACAAAGGGTGTAACCGTTCACAGGCTTGATTGTAAATGTCTTTTTGATATTATCCCCGAGCGGATGATGGATATTAAATGGGCGGATAATGTTTCGCAGGGGATTTATATTGCACATCTTCGCGTGGAAACACAGGATAGAGTGGGTGTTCTAAAAGATATTTTAATTAAAATTGCAGACACAAACACAAACATAGCATATGCTAACAGCTATTTAAAAAATAAAAAATTCGGGATAATCGATATCGGGGTTGAATTATCAGACATTGAAACCCTGAAAAGAGTAATTTTAAGCATTCAAACAATTCCGGATGTATTTTCCGTACGACGCCTTCAGCAAAAAAATGATTTGAATTCTTTAAACAAGGGCAAAAACAAGGCGCAAAAAAAGCCAAAGCAAAATAAGCCGATGCCAAAACAGGGGTAAAAATGGAGATATTAAAAAAGCCTGTTTTGAATCAGATTGGGTATTTGAATAGAAATTTGTCTTTGGCGCTCGGGTTTTTTGATGGTGTGCATTTGGCACATAGGGAAATTTTAACAACGGCTGTAAATTTTGCGAAAAAAAACGGGTTAAAATCTGCCGTAATTACTTTTGAAAAAAGCCCGGGGGCGATTATTAACCCTTCGGATGAAAATAAAAGCAGAACCTTGCAAACGCTTGAAGACAGGCTTTTTTTAATGGAAACTTTGGGGCTTGATTTTGCCTTTGTTTTAAATTTTGAAGATTTTAAACATTTAAGCGCAAAAGAATATTTAGAAAATGTTTTAATTAAAAATTTTTCGCCAAAATATATTGTAACAGGCTTTAATCATACATTTGGCGCAAGGTGTCCGGATTATGAACAGGGAAACAGCGAATTTTTGCGTGCGCATCAAAATTTAGGGTATAAATATATTGAAATTGAAAAAATGAGGCTGAATAATACCCTTGTTTCAAGCACAAATATTAAAAAATTTATTGAAAAAGCCTATATTAAAGAGGCAAATGCGCTTTTAGGGTATGACTTTAATATCGAAGGTACGGTGGTTTCCGGCATGGGCCTTGCGCGAAAGCTTGGGTTTAAAACGGCAAATTTAAACTGGCCCAAAAACATTGTAAAACCGCCCTATGGAGTTTATTTTGGGGCCGTAGAATATAGGGGTGAAAAATACAGATGCCTTTTAAACTGGGGCGTGAAACCCACTGTAAACCGTACCGTTTCGATAAATGCAGAGGGTGATTTAGGGCAAAACCCGATGACGCCTGTTTTAGAAGCACATATTCTTGATTTTAATCAAGATATATACGGTGAAAATATCAGGGTTTTCTTCAAACTTCCTTTGAGAGAGGAGAAGAAATTTTCAAATATTGAAGAATTAAAGTTTCAAATTGCCGATGATATTAAAAAGTGTATGGATTACAATTATTAGCCTAAAATTATGAATGTGAGCAAGGAAAAAACCGCCCATAAGCTGAGTAAATATGCGCCTGAAAAAGTGTACAAGGATAGTTTCATAGTTTTTAATTGCCTTTAATAATCTAATTTTTCTTGACTTCGTTTATAATTTAAAACAAGCTTATTTAAAAATAACCTACCTGATGGGATAGTATCAAACGGCAATAGTATTCAAAAAACTTATAGTCCGGTTATGGATTTTTGGCTGTAAAATTTATTCTGTGCGTGTTTTAAAACAAATTTTTATCCGACATGTTGAAATTTAATTTAATTAGTGTTAAGATTACACTCCCGGGCCGAAATATTTATATAAATTGCAACAAAAGACGACAATAAAGACTTGGGAAAAATTGCTTTTAAAAAAGCGAATGTTTAAACTTGTAAATTTTTGTTTAAATTTTCACATTTCACTAGCAATTTAATTAATTGAAGTGCGTTATATTATTCGTGACCATTTTGAAATTTCAAAAGAGAAGTTTATGAAGGTAAGAAGCGTAAATAACACAATTGTTCAGCAAAGGAAGGATGCCCAAAGCAAGACACCCCAAAATTCTTCTATGCAAAACAATTCTTCTTTGGCTTCTTCGCCATCTTTTAAAGGTATGGACCCCACGACCTGCCTTATTGATTTTTGGGCAGCAATTGCGCGCGGCGGCCTTGCGGCATCTTTTACTGTTCAGGATATGCTTGGGACAAACTTCCCGAGAACCTTTGCCGCATTAGGCAGAAATAAAGATTTGACGGGTAAAAATAATTACAAAGCGGCAGTCGAAGTTGCAATTCGTGAATTTACAACGGGCCCAAGCATGTTTATTATCCCTGCCCTTGTTCTGACGGGTGCCACAAGGTTTTCAAAATTTGCAGGCGAAGCAAACAGGGCTTCCGTTGAAAATATCGCAACATTCAGCGATATTATGAAAGGCACGATGAATAATCTGCAGCAGGGCGCATTCAAGGGCGTAGATTTCAAGGCTATGTCCACAACTGAAGCGAATGAAGCCTGTGGTGCAATTAAAGAAGCATTCTATACGGATGTTTTCAAAGGAATTTTTGCCCAATATGAAGACGGTTCCGACATAAACGTTAAAGAATATGTTGATTTGATGATGAAGGCGGAACACCCTGACACACCAAAACGTAACTTCTTTATGAGTATGTTTAATAAAAAGGTTGCTGTTCTTGGCAAACAGGTGGATTCTAAAGATGAAGTTATATCTCAGCTGAGTACAAAATTTGTAGCGGATAAAAAAGCGCACACCAAAGGCTGGGGCAATTTCTTATCCGCAAAAATTACTCCCGATACCAAGGCTTTGGGAATTAATGCCATTGTGGATGATATGAAAAATTTCAGCACAGACTTTGCAAGACAATACGTTTCAGCGCAAAGAAAGGATGCTCTTCAAGGCGGCAAAATTGTTCTTGAAAAATTTATTAATAATTTCCGTGATATGCGCATGGGCTCAAGGTTTATGACCAATGTATTAATGGTTCTTGCAACGGGTATGTTTATGTCAATTATTCCGAAACTTTACACGAGAAACAAAACAAACCCCGAAACGGATGCGATTTATGAACATGTAAATCAACAAAGGAAAGGAGCTAAGCAATGAGAATTGACAACATAGCTCCAAAGATTTCAAATGCCGTAGGACAGAACCTGGTAAAGCTTGGCCAGGCTGCACAGAAAAACGGTTCCGTTGTTGACAGATTAAACAAATTTACCGAAGGGCGCGGAATGAACCCCGGGCGTGGCGCGTTTTTGGCCCTTATTTTCTCTTGCACACTTATCCCGAGGTTTTTAAAAGCCCGTGATATAGATGAAAAAAGTGAGATTTTAAGACGTGATGTTACAACAATTTTAACCATAACATTTGCAATGAAGGCAATCAAAGCAGGGCTTTCAGATTTAATGGCAAAGAAAAAAGGCCTGCCTATGACATTTACAAATATCCCCGACGATGCACCGTGGTATAAAAAAGCCCTGGGCTATTTCCAGCAAAAGGGCAGAACTGCATTTTCGGCCGAAGATATCACTGCAAACTATGCAAATATTGACGGCAAGGATACTTTGACAAGAATGCTGGGCTTTGTTGATGACAACAAGGGCGATGTAGGCAAAGTTCTCACTTTCGACAGGGCAAATCCCGGTTCGTTCTTTGGGAAAAAACAAACTGATGGCCCTTTGACTTTGGCTGCAAAAAAACTTTTAGGGGAAGATTTTGATTTTTCAAAACCCGGAAAAGAAATTATTGCGGCAATTAACGAAAAAGACTCAAGCAACGCTGCATTTAATGAAATTTCAAACATTTTAAAAGATGTTAAAACAAACCCTGTTTCCCAGTTTGCAAAAGGTATCGGAAGCAAGTTTGAAACCGTTGCTCTGCTTGCCGTTGTTGCATTCCTCGGGTTTGGGCTTCCAAAGTTGAATGAAAAATTAACCAAAAATAAATATTTGGATAAAGACGGAAACGGCCTGAAAGCGCACTATGCAAACCCGAATACTCCAATTCCGAATGTGCCGAATAGAAGCGCTGTGAGCACGTTTAACCAAAGCCAGAGAATGGTTTTTCAAAGTTTCTTAGGCTCACACCAAAGCCCGTATGCTGCAAATGCTCTTCAAGGGCAGGCAAATACGCAAGAACAGGCGCAAAAATTTGTTAAAAATGTTTAGCTTAAAATCCTAAGGTGTTTGGCTTGTAATCCTAAAGTGCTTAGCTTACAACCCTGAGCTTTTTTGGGGCGGAAGATTTTTTTGAATAAATTTCAACAATCCTTCCGACAAGCGCACGTGTTGTATCTGAGTTTGGTTTTTCTGTTATATATTTTTTATAATAGCGAATTGCAAAATGGCGTCTTTCAAGCTTGTCAAAGCAAATTCCAAGGCCAAGGTTTGCCCTAAAGTATCCGGGTCTTATTTTTAAAATTTGTTTAAAAACTTTTGCTGCCTCTTCAAATTCGCCAAGCTGCATATAAAGCCCTGCCTTGTGGTTGTGGCAGAGGATAAAATCCGGGCGCTCTTCAAGAATTTTTTCATAAATCATCAAAGACATTTCAGGTTCATCTAAAAGCTCATGGGCTATTGCAAGCTGAATTTGCGCGTTTAAATTTTTCGGGTTTAACATTATTGCCTTTTGAAAACAAAAAACCGCTTCGTAAGG
>CANSKM010000092.1 GCA_947647475.1 uncultured bacterium | reverse complement strand
GGATAATTCCACATGCCCGCAAAACTGCGTTTTGAACGATGAACTGGACCTTGTAATTAAAAAATCGATTGATAAATTAAAAGAACCCTTCAAAATGGCAATTGTTATGCGTGAAATTCAGGGGCTAAGTTATGATGAAATTGCACGCGCAACAAATTCAAGCATCGGAACAGTAAAGTCCCGCATTGCAAGGGCAAGATGTAAATTGCAAGAATACATAAAACCGTATATGTGCTAAAAGTCGAAGTGCTAAAAGTCACCGAAAAATTTTAACCAGGGCAAACAAAATAAGGATTTAAAAATGTTAAAAGGAAATTTAACCTGTAATATAATATCAAAACTTTTGACCCATTATGTTGAGGATAATTTAGATAATAAATGCAAAGATATGGTCTCAATTCACCTTAGAAACTGCCCCCTTTGCATGGAAAAATATACGGTTGTAAAAAAACTCTTTATGGAAGCAGAGAAAAAAAGAAAAATTATTAAAGAAAGAGAGAGGATGCAGGAAGAAATTTCATCCTACCTTGATGGGGAGATGGATGAAAAAGAAATTAACGATTTTGAACAAAAATTATCCAAAAAGCCTGAATACGAAGAGGCGCTGATTCAAACGATGAATCTTAAAAAAACTTTAAATAATTCATTTTACAAAACAAAATACAATTTAAAAACAGAAATTACGGCAAAAGTGATGCAAAAACTGAAAAATTCAAGAGGCATAATTTTTGGGGTTATAAATTTAATTTGCTATTTTTTTCAAAAAAATTCAAAAGAAAATTAAACATTTGGGTTTGATGCAGGACTTTCAACAACAACGCCGCTTTCTTTAAGAGCTGTTATAAAATTATCCGCAGCCATTTTTTGAATTTCTTGCGGCACAACCCTTAAAAGCTCCACGGTTTTTGATAAAACAGGATCATGGTCATACCACCTGTTCCCTAAAATCATAGGTTTTACCATTTCATAAAACCTGTCAACAGCATCCTTTGAAACCTGCTCTTCAACTTTCTTCAAGAAACATTCGGCCTGCGCCCTGAGTTCATTCGGGTAAGATTTTAAAAGTTCAATCACCTGCATTAGCAAAGGGTCATGATCATACCATCTTTTATACGTACCTGCCATAATGTCCTTTCAATTTATAATTCTATTTTGAATGAACAACCTCATTATTGTCAAGCGTTTCATAGTCTTTAACATCATAAGGCACCCTTTGAACGTTTACGCCCAAGCCTTGAAGCTTTTGCGTGAATTTTTCATAGCCTCTGTCGATGTGGTGCAGTTTTTTAATTTCACTTTCCCCTTTTGCCATAATAGCTGCAACGACAAGGGCGGCACCCGCTCTTAAATCCGTTGATTGAACCGTTGTCCCAACAAGGGTTTCAACCCCTTTAATAATGGCGTGGTTTTTGGATTGTCTTATATTTGCGCCCATACGCCAAAGCTCTGAAATATGCATAAACCTGTTTTCATACAAGCTTTCTGTTACAACACTTACACCGTTTGCAGTGGATAAAAGAGTCATGGCAAGAGCCTGAAGATCTGTCGGAAAACCGGGATAGGGCTGTGTTATAAAATTCATCGCATCAAGCCTTCTATCCGCAGAAACCTCCATTGCATTAGGTTCCACAAGGCGAATTTTTGCACCCATCTCTAAAAGTTTACCCGTAAAAATTGTCAAATGGTTAGGATAGACATTTCTTATTATCCCTTTTCCGCGCGAAGCAAGGATTGCAGACATAAATGTCCCGGCTTCAATTCTATCGGGGATTGTTGCATATTCAACCCCGTGTAAATCGCTCTGTTTAACGCCTTTTACAATAATCTCGCTTGTGCCGGCACCTTCAATGTTTGCACCCATCGCAACCAAAAAGTTTGCAAGGTCGACAATTTCAGGTTCTTGTGCTGCGTTTTGAATTCTTGTTGTGCCTTCAGCCAAAACTGATGCCATCATAATGTTTTCCGTAGCCCCGACGGATGGAATATCAAAACAAATATCATCGCCTACAAGCCTTGTTGCCTTCGCATGAACATATCCGTTATCAAGCTTGCACTCACACCCTAAAGCCTGCAGACCTTTAATATGAAAATTTACACGCCTTTCGCCGATTTGGCAGCCGCCGGGGAGTGCAACGTACGCTTCTTTCATTCTTCCAACAAGGGGCCCCAAAACAACAAAAGATGCTCTCATTCTTGATACAAAAGCATCTGAAGCGCGAACGCTTGTTAAATTTGTGGCATCGATTGTTAAAAACTTTTCTTCTTTATTGTATGTAACTTTTGCGCCGAGCTCTTTTAGGACATCGAGCATAATTTCAACATCAGACAGTTCGGGCACATTTCTTATCACAGAAACATCTTCGCAAAGAAGGGCTGCCGCCATAAGCTTTAACACGGCATTTTTTGCACCGCCAACTGCAACTTCGCCTTTAAGCGGGTTTCCCCCTTGAATAATTAATTTTTCCTGTGCTTTGGTCATAACTGTTAATAACATTCAACTTCAAACTGTCTGAATACTATTGTAATACAAGAATAAATTAATTGACAGTAAATTACATAATGTAAATGAGATTTCTTTTGTTTTTAAGCACAATTCTACTGCAAGCTTAATGTAGCAGCAAAGGCACAATAACAAGCCACTTGCTTTATTTTGCGCTGTTAACAGGTGCAAAGACTTTTTGAACCTCTTCCCTGTCGTCAAAATGAATGGTTCTGTCCGCTAAAATTTGATAATCTTCATGCCCTTTTCCTGCAACGATAACAACATCGTTAACTCCTGAAATTTTTGCCAGAAGCTCAATTGCAAGGTGACGATCAGGCTCTACGAAAACGGTTTTCGGGTTGATTAATTTTAAACCTGAAAGAATATCGGTTATAATCTGCTGCGGGTCTTCAGAGCGAGGGTTATCGGATGTTACAACGATTTTATCCGACAACGCCTGGGCAATTTTTCCCATTTTTGGCCTTTTTGTAGCATCTCTGTCTCCACCGCAGCCAAAAAGACAA
Organism: uncultured bacterium; assembly: GCA_947647475.1. Classification (GTDB taxonomy): domain Bacteria; phylum Cyanobacteriota; class Vampirovibrionia; order Gastranaerophilales; family Gastranaerophilaceae; genus MGBC122484. The sequence goes on along the minus strand of CANSKM010000092.1, from coordinate 3,480 downwards.
ATTAAATTACCGTTTTTAGGGGTTAATTCACGCGCAGCGCGTAAAATATTTTCTAAGCCGTCCGGCGTGTGTGCATAATCCACAATCACCATAGGGTCTGAATTTACAATCTCAAAGCGTCCTGCAACGGATTTTGTGTTTTCAAGCGCGTTTTTGCACGTTTTCATGCTTATTCCGAGGGAAATCCCCGTTCCGATTGCGGCAAGGGCGTTATAGACACTAAACATACCGTTTAGATGAAGTCTGATTTCTTCGGTTTCATCCCCGCAAACGCAGGTAAAATTCACCCCGCGGGATGTAAATTCAATATTTTTTGCCATTAATTTTGAATTTTTCTTCACACCATAGGTCAAAACATTAATCCCCTCGGGGATTTCAGCCAAAAACCTGTCTGCCCACTTGTCATCATTATTCACAACGGCAAAAGCGCCCTTTTGAAGGCCTGAAAAGAGTTTTGCCTTTGCCTTAAAATAGTTTTCCATTGTAATATGAAAATCCAAATGATCCTGGGTTAAATTTGTAAGCACAGCTCCGGAGAACCTGCAGCCTCTAACCCTTGATTGCTCAAGAGCATGAGAGCTCACCTCGGTTACAACGTTTAAAATATCTTTCTTTAAAATTTTAGCCAAGGTTTTTTGCAATTCAGGCGCCTGCGGGGTTGTATGCTTTGCTTCAAGATAATCATCAGATGATGATAATTTATACCCCAAAGTCCCGATGAGTGCGCATTTTTTCTGGTCTTCTTCAATAATCTTTTGCACAAGGTGCGTTACGGTTGTTTTGCCGTTTGTCCCCGTAACACCAACTAAATTAAGTTCATACGAAGGATTATGATAAAAACAGCATGCTAAATCTGCAATTTTTTGCTGGCATGAAGAAACCACAAGCTGTGGAATTTCAATATTTAAAGGCTTTTCAACCATAAGAGCAACTGCCCCTTTTTCAAAAGCCATCTGTGCAAATTCATGCCCGTCCACATGCTCGCCTTTAAGACACACAAAAATTTCATGACTGTTTATCGTTTTTGAATTGTAAGAAATCCCTTTAATATCAACATCTTTATAGTTTAAAACCTCATTCGGTTCAATTGCTTTTATTATTTTGCCAAGTTCCATTAGCCTCTCCCTTGTGCCTTGTATGCAACAGTGTCTTTAAAAATTGTTTCAATAATATTCTAAACCCAAAAACAAAATTTGTTAAATTCTTGATAAAACTACATATTTTCCAAACATTATATTCTAATCTTCGGTCTTAATCGGATGAGTTCTATCGGGGTTTAGGTTCATAATTCTTGCAAGCTCTGTTGAAATGTCTTTAAAAATAGGTGCAGCAACGGTTGAACCCCAAACATCACCCTTTGCACTGTCAATTACAATATAGATAAGCACTTTAGGATCAGATGCAGGCAGATATCCAACCATTGATGTGTACATTTTATTTGTATAACCAACCCCATTATCCTTCGGGCGCCTTGAAGTACCCGTTTTTGCAGCAAGCCTGAAATCTTTCATTTTTGCAATGGATTTGCTTCTGTCGATTGATTCAACCAGAATATCGGTCAAATCCTTTGACATTTCAGGAGTCATAATCCTTCTTCTTATAATTTTTTCTTCAGCTTCCTTTGGGGAATATTTTATGATGTGCGGCGTCACCCATTCTCCGCCGTTTGCAATTGCAGAAACCGCTGCTGCCATTTGAATTGCAGTAACCGATGTTCCGTATCCATACCCCATTGAGCCGTGCGTTGCACTGTCCCAATTCTTTGGTTTCGGTAAAATCCCTGCAGATTCACCCGGGAGGTCTATTCCTGTTTTTTGCCCAAAATTAAACATTTCAAGCGTGTCGTAAAATTCCTGATCATCCATTTTCTGTGCCACTTTAACGCTGGCTACGTTACTTGAATGTTGAAAAAGATAAACAAGGTCAATAAGCCCCGGAGCCTTATCCTCCTCATAGTCGTGGTTTTGAATTTCCCACCAGCCGATTTTAATTTTACCGGTATCTAAAATTTTTGTATTTTTATTGATTTTACCGTTAATAAAGGCCGAAGCGACGGTGATAATTTTAAAAGTTGACCCGGGCGGGTAAACATCTGTAAGCGCCCAGTTTTTCATTTCAAGAAGCGAATATTTTCTGTAATTATTAGGGTCATAATAAGGATATACAGCCATTGCAAGAATTTCCCCGGTTTTTGGGTCCATTGCAATAACAGCACCTCTAAGTGCATAAGTTTTTTGAATTGCACGGTACAGGTGTTTTTCACAAACATGCTGTACAGCCGAATCTATTGTAAGGGTGAGCGTTTTACCTTTAATTGGGGCTGAAACCGCCTCTGGGTTTGTTGTTAAATTGTAAATCAAATCGCCGTTTGGCGTTTTTTCATAAGTAATCGATTTATCAAAATATTCAAGATAATCTTTTGCAATATATTCAACCCCTGCCGCAACATCAGCATCAGAGTTATAATACCCTAAAACGTGCGCTGCAAGGCTTCCTTGCGGGTATGCCCTTTTGTTTTTAACTTCGAGAGAAATCTCCCTTAAACGAAGCGCCCTGATTGCATCAGCCGATTTTCTTGTAATACCCTTTTTTACAAGTATTACACTGTCATTAGATGATAACATCCGAACAAGCTTTGCCTTATCGCCGCCAACATAAGGATAGAGCTTATCTGCAAGCTCTTCCGGCGTATAATCGTAATATTTCGGGTGTGCATATAAATCAAAAGAAGTTTCATCCACCGCAAGTTTAAACCCGTTTCTATCGAGAATTTCTCCTCTTAAAACAAAAAGTTTTGAGGCCCTTTGGGTTTTTGCCCTCTCTTTATAATGCCTTACATCAAAAATTTGGAGCAAAAAGAGATACATCAAAAACAATACGATAAAAGCAAGAAAGCAAAACTGAAGACAGCCGACCCTTTTATCGAAATCTCTGTATTTATCCTTGTCCAAAACCTTAAATTCCCCCTCAAAAAATAAAAGCTCTAATAGCCCATAGACCACCCGGGAACGGGAGAAACGTTTTTATTTTCCAAGTCAACGTTTGGAAGGTTTGCTGCAGAAAGCTCTATAACCTGTTTTGCAGTTTGGAGGATTTTTGTCCTTGTAACCTGTTTATCAACATTTGAGAATGATTGAAGGATATCAAGCCTATGCTGCATATCTTCATTATCATAATTTATTGCAAGGGTTTCTTTTCTTATTTGATTTAACTGGATTTCGCCGTTAATTACAAAGTAATAGCTAACAAGACACACCAAAACAAGGAGTGTCAAAATGCCGCATAAAAAGTTGTTAATTCTTGCTATTACCATTTCCTTATAAGATTTCTCTTGTACAAAGTATCCGCTTATTATCTGATTTTGCGGGACACTTTGGCTTGCCTGTTTTTTAGGCTGCGCTTTGGCTTTAGAATTCTTATCTTTTTTAAGGGGGTTAGAAATTGCAGAAGACAAAGAAGACTTCACGCCGGATGTAAACC
>CANSKM010000091.1 GCA_947647475.1 uncultured bacterium | reverse complement strand
ATCATCCCGAAACTCATTTTGGATGTAATCTACCTCCATTTGCATATCCAGAACAGTTTGGGTGATTTTGATGCTTTCAGTTTGCAGCGATGTAACCTGTTCATTGACTTCATCTGCCTTTGCCTTTGTTCCCGCGACAAAAGTATTAGGTATGTTGAAAGACATATCTTTGTTTTCTCCTATTTAAAAATGTAAAATCCAGCATTAAAATTAAAATAAAGTCGTTTGCAAATTCATTTATCTTGTTTGTTTTTATGTTTTTATTGTAAAGCTTAATATTGTTTTTACAAGGAGAGTAAAATTACTCAATTTTTGCACAAAAAATTTTACCCAAAACTCAAAGAGTAAGGCTATTTTCAGCTTTTTATAGCTACAAAGGGCTAAATATGAAGTTTGTAACAATTATCGAAAAACGCATGAGATTTTAAGAAAAGTTATAGTATGTTTTTTATAAAAGGAGATTTTGTTTATGAACAGAAATTTTATTAAGGTATTGAGTTTTGTATCTGCGGCAGCTCTTTCTTGCACGCTTACCTACGCAGCCGATATAGAAATGAAGGAAGTAAAAAGCGAAAGCACGGTTCTTCCTGTAATAACAATGCCTGCACAAGATGTAAAGGCTGAAGAAAAAGTTGAAAAAACAATATTACAGCCTGCAGCTGATGTTAAAAAAGAGGCTGAAAAAGCTGTGGAAGAAACTGCACAAAAGGTTGAAGCAACAGCTGAAGCCATTAAAAAAGAAGCTAAAGAAACTGTTGAAACTAAAACCGAAGAAGTTAAAGAAGTTATCGAAACAAAAACAGAAGCCACTGAAGGCCAAGCACCAAGAGTTTTTGAAGCACTTCAAAAGGTTGAGCTTGTTCCTGTTAAAGACAAAGCAAAGAAGGCTGAACCTATTGTTGACAACGAATTTGTAAAAGAAGGTGTTCAGGAAACTTCAAAAGTTGAACAGGCTAAAGAAGAAGTTAAAGAAGTTGAAGTGAAGGCTGTAGAAGAAGTTAAGACAGAAGCCAAAACGGAAATTAAAGCGGAAGAAACAAAAGAAGAAGCTGCTGTTGAAGCTGCCAAGGAAGAAGTAAAAGCTGAAGAAACTCCTGCGGTTGAAAAAGCGGAAGAAACCGCTGTTGAAACCGTTAAAGAAGAAGCTTCAGCAGAAGAAGCAAAAGAAGAAGCAAAGGCAGAAGTTGCTCCTGCGGCTGAAAAAGCAGAAACTGCAGCTGAAAAAGCTGAAGTTGAAGTGAAAGAAGTAAAGAAAACAAAAAGAGAGTTTGATGTTAAAACACTTTTTGAAAACATCCGCTCTGATGTAAGAGGCACAAAAAAGAACTAAGGTAATAAGATTTTTAAAAGACCGTATTTTCGTTCTTTTAAAATTTCATTTACACATTTCATTTCATTTAAAAATTTAAAAAGGTAGGGGATTTTACACAAAACCCCTGCTTTTTTATAGAAATACTTATAAGTTCTGAATTTTCTGTCAAAATAAGCTGCTTTTATCTTTTCAAAATGTGTATAATTAAAAGCAATTTCATCTGTTATTTTATAAGCCGTAAAATAATTTATCCAATTTTTATCAACGGAATATGAAAGCGAAGAAGCTCGTCTGCGCGCAAAGACAAGATTTTCTTTTACAAAAGAAATCTTTTTTGCCTTAAATAAAACTTCATATGAAAAAGGCAAATCCTCTGAGCACATAATTTCAGGAAATTTGATATCATTTTCAATTAAAAAATTCCGTTTGTAAATTTTATTCCAAGGCTCAGCTAAATCCAAAAGAGAATCTGCAACAGAATCGTCCATCTCATCCAAACTTTTTACACAATGTTCAAGCGCAACGTCAACACATTCAAGTGTGTGGCTTTTTCTTGGCTTTGAAAACCTCTTTTTCCTCTCCGAATAATCCAAAGAACCGCAAATTACAATATCGGCATCCTGTTCTTTAGCGCGCCCATAAAGTTTTTTCAGGTAATTTTCATTACAAAAATCATCCCCGTCAAAAAACACAATCCATTCGCTTTTTGCTAAAGAAAGGCCGAAATTCCTCGCTGCACCTGCGCCTTTTTTATCGTTTTTAAAGATTTTAATCCTGTCGTCTTTGAATGTTTTTATGATTTCAACAGTTTTATCATCACACCCGTCGTCGATAAATAAAATCTCAAAATCCTTGAAACTTTGGTTCAGAAGGGATATGACACATTCTTTTATGTATTTTTCGACATTAAATATCGGAACTATTACAGAAATTGAACTCATAAATTAAATACTACCACATTTTACAAAAATGCAGCTACACATTTTGTATTGCTTCAAAACTTTTATCATTATAAAATTTATTTAAACAAAAGGATTAAAAGTGGGAAAAAAGTATGAAAGTTTTGGTCACAGGCGCAAAAGGAATGCTCGGGCGGGATTTATGCCCGATTTTTGAAGATGCCGGAATGTTTGTAATTGAAACAGACAAAGAAAACCTTGATATTACAGATGAGAAGGCCGTTGAAGAATTTATAACAAACGTAAAACCCCAAATGATTGTGCATCTTGCTGCATACACAAATGTTGACGGCGCAGAATCTGACCCTGAAACTGCAGATTTAATCAACCACAAAGGGGCAAAAAACCTTGCCCTTGCAGCAAAAAAAGCCGATGCACTTTTAATTTATGTTTCAACAGATTATGTTTTTGACGGACTAAAAACCACGCCCTATCTGCCAAATGACCCTGCAAACCCCCAAAGTGTTTACGGGAAAACAAAATTCCTTGGCGAAGAAGCAGTAAGGCAAAATGCCGAAAAATATTACATTGCAAGGACAAGCTGGCTCTATGGCATCCACGGCAAAAATTTTATTGAAACAATGTTAAATCTGGCAGCACATGAAAAAGAATTAAAAGTTGTAAACGACCAAACAGGAAGCCCAACCTACACTGTAGATTTAGCCCTTGGCATATTAAAACTTTTAAATAAACCCTTCGGCACATACCACGTTTCAGGCGAAGGCGAGACAACCTGGTACGATTTTGCGCGCGAAATCTTTGCGCTTGAAGGAATTGAGGCAAACCTCGCCCCAACTTCCACTGAAGACTACGTTAAAAACCAAAATAAAAAAATCGCCCAAAGGCCAAAATACAGCACCCTTCAAAACAGCGTCCCAATGCGGGATTGGAAAGAAGCCCTGAAAAGCTATCTTGAATACAGAAAAAGCCTTGAACAAACATCCGGAGGAACCCTATGAAAATCCTGACAAACGCCCTATTCTTCATGCTTGAAATTTCAAGCGCATTTTTGTTAATCCCCTTTGCGCTCCTATATTTCATTCTGCGAAAGGTTTTTAATAAATCTACGGAAGGTTTTTTTACAAAATGCGGCTTTTTTAAAAATCCTATTAACCAGGATGAAAAAATAATTATGTTCCACGGCGTTTCCGTTGGCGAAGTTATTGCCCTTGAAAATCTGATAAAACTTGCAAAAGAAACCTTCAAGGATTATAAAATTTTAATCACAACAGGAACAAAGACAGGCCAGGATATTGCAAAGAAAAAATATGCAGGAATTGCAGATTTTATAACCTTTTTCCCCTTCGACCTCCCCCTTTGCACAAAACTTTTCTTTAAAAAAATCCGCCCGGATGTTATTTTAATGGCAGAAACCGAGCTTTGGCCCTTCTTTGCGCGCTATGCCAAAAAATGCAGCGTGCCCTTGCTTTTAATCAACGGCCGAATTTCAGACGATTCTTTTAAAACCTATAAATACTTCGGCTGGTTCTTTAAGCACATCTTCAGCTGCTATCAGGGCATTTTCACACAAAGCGCGGGCGATATGGAAAAAATGGTGAAAATCGGCGCACCGCGCGGCAAAACAGAGGTTATGAAAAACCTGAAATTTGACATTCAAAAAAACACAACCCCGATAGATTTTGAAAAAACGCCCGAAAATTGCCGCATAATCCTTGCGGGAAGCACCCACAAGGGCGAAGATGAAATTGTCCTTCAAACCTTTAAAAACCTGAAGGCTGATTTTCCCGATATCAAGCTAATCATTGCCCCAAGGCACCTTACAAGAACAGATTCAATCGCAGAACTTATTAAAGAAATCGGTAAAACCGGTGAAACCGGCTTCAAATTCGGCCTTCGCTCCAAAAAAGAAAATTTCAAAGAAAACGACATCCTGCTTTTGGATACTTTGGGCGAATTGTCCAGAATGTACTCTGTTGCAGACATTGCCTTCATCGGCGGCAGCTTTAATAACACGGGCGGCCACAACCCCTTAGAGGCTGTAATCTATTCTAAACCCGTCGTTTCAGGCCCCTCAATTAAGAATTTTAAAGATATTTACGGGCTTTTAACCCAAACAGATGCCGCAAAAGTTGTTAAAACACAAAAAGAAATGGAAGAGCACATCCGAAAACTCCTCTCCGACAAGGCTTTTTACTCTAAAGCAACTGCCGATTCAACCGAAATTTTTGAAAGCCAAAAAGGCGCAAAAGATTTCGTCATCTCAAAAATGAAGGAAATTTTAAACTAAACGCTTTTTAACATTTTAAGCTAAACCGCTTTAACAAAATTACAAATTCTTTAAAAAACTAAAACGATAAAACAACAAATCCAAAGGCCAAAAGGCTTAAAAACAGGCTATTTCAACATCGCTAAATATTGATAAACCGCAGGAATTTTCCCCTCATCTTCGCTTAAAACGGAGAAAATTTCCTCCCTCATTGTTTCAACGTCTTTTGTGCCGCCCGAAAAATACAATTGCCAAGGCTCCACCCCAAGCGCCAAAGCAATAGACACAAGGTTTTCATACATCGGGTAATTATGCCCGGATTCAATCCTTGAAAGGCTTTTTGTCTCCATATTAACCATTTCCGCGAGCTGCTCTTGCGAAAGCGCCCTTTTCTTTCTGAAGAATTTAATCTTTTGCCCCAATGAAACCTTTAAATTTACATCCTTTGCCGCGCCCATCTTTGTGTTTGCACCCATTTTTTTACTTTTGCCCCTTTCTTAAAAACTAAACCAAACAAGAGCAGCCTGTCTATTGCCCGACTGCATAATTTTAATTTTAGGGGTTAATATTTTTTCTTTGACTTATTTAAAATAAGATTTTTTACAAAAACTCTCATTTTAAATTGCATTTTATGTAATTATAATGTAAAATTTCAATGTAAAATATCATTCAAAAGGGAAATTTTATATGAAAAATAACATTGAAATCCACCCAATGCGTCAATACAAAACAGACAAAACTCCTGTAGGTCAGGCACCGCCTGACAATTCCTCTAAAACGGCATTCAATGGCCGCGCGTCATTGCGGGCAAACAATCATCCAATGAGCAGCCGTCATTGCGAGGGAAGCGACAGCGTACCGAAGCAATCCAGAAAGATTTTTGTATTTAATTCAAAAACCAAAAAATCTGCTGCATTTTCGCTTGTTGAAATGCTTATGGCGCTTTTGGTGGCATCGTTGTTATTGGCCGCCCTCGCTCCTGTCATGACAAAGCGCATGGACGAAGCCAAAATAAACATCTCTGGCGTTGGCGCGGCCCAGCTTGAAAAAGATGCCCTTGTGTCAATCTACACGGGCGCGCCCGATGAAGACAATTTCTTCAACCTCCCTGAGGGCGTTTCGATGATGAAAGTAACAATGATAGGCGGCGGTGGCGCCGGCGGCAACTCTTTCTATGGCAAACAAGAAATTACATCTTCTAAAACATGGACCGTTCCTGCGGGCGTTACAAAACTTCGTGTTTTCATGCTCGGCGGCGGTGGCGGCGGCGCCAGCGGAGGTCTTGGTACAGGCGTTGAAACCATCCCTGGTGGAGGAGATGATAAAACAACAACTTATAAAGATTTCTTAACAGAAGGCGAGCATGAATTTACAATTCCTTCAACTGCAACAAAAGTTCCCACACTTGATACAAAATGTGCCGCAAGCGGAAGCACAAAATGGACAGGAGTTGCTGACGGTAAAGATTACATCCCCGGTGATGTTGCAGTATCTGTCACCGCCTGCGGCGGAGGTGGAGGGGGTGGAGCAGGCGGAGATGGGTCTTCTGGTGGAGGTGCTGGAAGTGGTGGCTATGTACAAAACATACAATTACCTGGAACTTTAACAAAACTTTACATAAAAATTGGTGGCGGGGGTGGCGCAGGAGCCAATAATGCCACAGGCTCTAATGGCGGGTATGGCGCAGGTGGAGGCGGAGGCGGATTTAGTAAGAAAGCAGGCGGAAATGGTGGTACTTACGGAGGAAATGGCAGTATACACGTTGATACTACCTCGTCAATCAATGGAACTAATGGCTCTAATGGAACAGGGGATCTACTTTCTGTTGGCGGACAAGGTGGCAGTTATCACTCGGCTAGTTATAAAGCAGGTTCTGGTGGCAACGGTGCCATTTGGGGCGGTGGAGGTGGAGCTGGAGGCGCGCGGCACAGCAGCGGCGATGGTGGTGGTGCAGGCGGGGGTGGTGGACCAACAACAATCTCCACTTCTTCTGGTACTAATATAAATAATATTATCTTTCAGATTGGTGGGGGTGGAGGTGGAGGTGGTGGCGCTGGTAATGGT
>CANSKM010000090.1 GCA_947647475.1 uncultured bacterium | reverse complement strand
TCTGCGTTTAAAAGGTGGTTTATGCCAAGTTCATAGTGAACTTCAAAGTTTTTCGCATTAATTTTTTTGGCGCGCTCTAAATATTTTACCGCCTTATCATATTCTTTTAAAATTTTATAAGCTTTTGATAATTTTATATAGGTTTGAACATTGTTTTTATCCATCATAAGCGAATTTAGATATGAAACAGCTGCATTTTTATATTGCTTTTGCTTCATAAAATTTTGCGCCGCCAAATGATGTTCTGCAGCGTTATTTACGCCCTTTGTAACTTCTTTTGTCATGAAACTCCTCTTTTAAATAAAAGTTTATCCGTTTTTGTCCAAAAAAAGATTAATCGCGCGGTTTAATTTCTTCTAAACCTAAAGGACTATTTTGTTATGGTATAATGGCTAAAAATGTAAATTCTAAAGGAAATGAAGATGAATGTGACATACGATGGCGTTTTTAACGGCTTTCTGGCAGCGCTTTTAGGTAAAGTTGATTTATGGCTTTTGGCAAGAATTGTTGTGGAGCTTTTAATTTTCGCCTTCGCCCTGAATTTTATAAATAAACTGATTAGCAGGATTTTTGTAAAAATCATTTTAAAGCTGAAGGATTTGGAAACAAAAAAGCAATACAACACGCTTCGTTTGGTTTCAATGTCTGTTGCAGACACAATCATTGTTCTTTTCTTTGGGACAAACATTCTGCAGGATTTAGGGATTGATATGAAACCAATTTTAGCAACTGCAGGGGTTTTGGGTGTTGCTGTCGGTTTTGGCGCCCAGCGCTTTGTGCAGGATGTTATTGCAGGGCTTAACATTCTTTTAACAGGCCAGATAAGAGTTGGGGATGTTGTAAAAGTGCAGGGTGTTTCAGGGACTGTGGACCGTGTAACCCTTACTATGGTTGTGTTGCGCTCGTATGAAGGCTGTGTTCACTATATTAGAAACGGGCTTATCGATATTATTACAAACCAAACGAGAGATTTTTCATACGCCGTTTTGGATGTTACCGTTGCCTATAAGGAAGATATAAAGCGGGTTATGGAGGTTTTAAAAGAAACCGGGGATGAGCTTCAAAAGGACCCTGAATTTAAGGGAAAAATCTTGGATAAAATTGAAATATTGGGCTTAGACAGCTTTCTTGATTCTTCAATACTTGTAAAATGCAGGATGAAAACTTATCCGCAAAATCAGTGGGAGGTTAAAAGAAAGTTTAACCTTATGATTAAAGAAAGGTTTGATAAGGAAGGAATTGAAATTCCTTTCCCGCAGGTGGTTGTAACCAAGGCAGAGTAAGTTTTTTAAAGAATTGTAATTATAAAAACTGCCCCCATTTTGTTTTAGGGGGCAGTTTTTATATTATTTTGCTTTAATTTCAGCTATTTTGTAATATGTTGAATCAACGTGCGAACCATTGCGGCGGTTGCGCCCTTGTTTAGCTCTTTATAGGGTTTATCCAAAAATGCTGTTCCTGCAATGTCAAGGTGGGCCCATTTTTTCGCTTTTGTGAAGTTTAAAAGGAACCTTGCAGCGGTGCTTGCGCCTGCATATCTTGAACCTGTATTTCTCATATCTGCAATATCGGATTTTAAATTATCCTGCATATCGTCTAAAATCGGCATTTGCCAGAGGTTTTCACCTGCTTCTTTCGCATCTTCAATGATTTCTTTGATAAATTCTTCATCGTGGCCCATAACACCCGTTATTGTGTTTCCAAGCGCCACAATCACAGCGCCCGTGAGCGTTGCAACGTCAATTACCTCATCAACATTTAATTCATCCGCGTAAGTAAGTGCATCTGCAAGGGTCAAGCGACCTTCAGCGTCTGTGTTGTCAACTTCAATTGTTTTGCCGTTTTTTGCAACCAAAACATCACCTACTTTATAGCTTGAACCTGAAGGCATATTCTCGCAAAGTGCAGATAACATATGCACTTCAACGTTTGGTTTAATTTTAGCAATTGCCTTCATAACCCCTAAAACGCAAGCGCAGCCCGACATATCGGTTTTCATTGTAAGCATTGAAGCAGGGGGCTTGATATCAAGGCCGCCTGAATCAAACGTGATGCCTTTTCCTATTATTGCAATCTTTTTCTCGGGACCCTCGTTAAAATTCTTGGGGACATATTTTATGTGGATAAATTTTTGTTCCTGAACACTTCCCTGTCCAACGGCCAAAAATGCGTTGAAATTCATAGCCTTTAATTCTTCGCGGCCAAAAACCTTGATTTCAAGGCCATTTTCGTTTGCAAGCCCTGTTGCAATTTCTGCAATTTTGGTCGGTGTTGCGTATTCTGCGGGTTCAAAAATTAAATCCTTTGTAAAATCCATAGCATCCCCTGTAATTTTTGCTTTTTCAATTGCAGGGGTCATTTTTTCAGGCTTGCAGTGCAAAATTTCAACGCGCTCGATTTTTTCTTCGTTTTTCTTTGTTTTATATTTATCAAAATCGTATTCGCCCATAATGGTGCCAAGTGTGATATTTCCTGCAATTTTGCAGCAGCACATATTTCCGTTGTTTTGAATGTTAAAGGCAACGGTTTTTGTTTTGCTTAATTTTTCTGACTGTTTAATTGTCTTTGCGGCAATTTCGCGCACTTTATCAACATTGAATTCTTCTTTTTTTCCAAGGCCAATGGCTAGAATTTTAGCGCCTTGCACAGGGCAGGTGAAGGTTTCAAGGTATTTTCCCTTAAAATTTTCAACCTCAAGAATATTTTTTGAAACAACGTTTTCGAATTTTTCATCCAAACTTTTTTGCGTGTCGTTTAAGGTTTTATCATCCTCAAAAAAGCCTGTAACAATGACATCTGCCGTCGTTTCATGCGGTAGTTTTGCATAAATTTCCATAAAAAATGTACTCCGTTTAACAAATATTAACAAATATGTTATAGCACATTTTTCAAATTCTGAATATATTCAATTGCACGATTTGAATATAAAGTATTTTTTTCTTCCTTGTTTTTGCGCAACTGCCGCGGCATTTCCATTTCTTTAATTATTCCCCAGTTTGAATTTTGTGGTTGGAAATTTTTGTGCTCTTTAAAAGTTATATAATCAATTAAAGCACCAAGCATAGAAACCGGCTCAAGTTGAATCAGGGGCTTGTTTTCAAGGTATCTTGAAATATTGATCGCAGCAAACAACCCCGTTGCAATGCTTTCCGTGTAGCCTTCAACTCCGGTAATTTGCCCCGCAAAGAACAAATTCGGGTTTGAAACAGTTTGAAGGTGTTTGTTTAAAATTTTTGGGCTGTTAATGAAAGTATTTGCGTGCATTACGCCATAGCGCGTGATTTCAGCGTTTTCTAAACCGGGAATTGCTTGAATTAAACGCTTTTGCTCTCCCCATTTTAAATTTGTCTGAAACCCGACAAGGTTATAGAGTTCAGCCTCTTTATCATCCTGTCGAAGCTGGACTACTGCATAAAACTGCTGTTTTCTGTATTTTGCTTCATCCTCAGGCCCCTTAAATTGGCGTCTGTCAAAAAGACCGACAGGTTTCATCGGGCCAAAGCGCAAAGTATCCACGCCCCGCTTTGCCATTTGTTCAATAGGCATGCAGCCTTCAAAGAATTTTGCCTTGCTCATCGCTTCTTTTTCAAATTCTTTAAGCTCTATTTTTTCTGCTTCGGATAAAATTTTATAAAAATTTTCATACTCTTCGCGCGAAAGCGGGCAATTTATAAAATCTGCATCCCCTTTGTCCCAGCGGGCCCCAAAGAAGGCTTTATCAAAATTTATGCTCTCTTTTTTAACAATGGGTGCAATTGCATCAAAAAAGCTGAAATGTTCTTCGCCAAAAGCCGCCTGCAGATGTGCAGAAAGCCCCTTTGAAGTTAAAGGTCCTGATGCCACAAGGGTTATGCCGCTTGAAGGGATTTCAGTTAATTCTTCATTTATAATATTTATGTTTTTATGGTTTTTAATTATATTTGAAATGGCACCGCTAAAGCCAAAACGGTCAATCGAGAGCGAATTTCCGGAAGGAACGGAATGCTCATATGCTTTTTTAATTAATGTTGAGCCTAAAATTTCAATTTCTTTTTTCAAAAGGCCTGAGGCGGAAGTTTTTGCAATTGAGCCCAGGCTGTTTGAGCAGACAAATTCTGCAAAATCGCCAGTGGTATGCGCACCGGTTTGTTTTTTGGGGCGCATTTCATATAAATTTATTTCATAACCCTTCTCTGCAAGGTATATCGCAGCCTCAGAGCCTGCAAGGCCTCCGCCTATAATATTTATCTTTTCCATTTAAAATCCTTTTAATATCTTCCTTAATTTTATGTTAAAATTTTTCATTATGGAAGCATTGAGTGAAAATAATGATATGTCCGCTTTTTTGGGCGGCAAAAACAATGATAAAATAAGGCTTTCCGGGCTTGATAAGAATGAGCTTGAAAGCTTAATGGAAGCTTTTGGTGAAAAAAAATTCAGGGCAGGGCAGGTTTTTTCCTGGCTTTATGTTAAAAACGCATCTTCTTTTGATGAAATGTCCGATATCAAAAAAGAACTTCGCCAAAAATTAACGGAATGCGCCGTAATAACCGATGTTAAAATTAAAACAAAGCAGATAAGTACAGACGGGACGCTTAAATATTTGCTTGAATATAAGGATGGAAACACGGCAGAGTGCGTTCTTATGCGCTTTGACAACCGTGCAAATTTAACTGCCTGTGTGAGCTCTCAAATAGGTTGTGCTATGGGCTGTAAGTTTTGTGCCACAGGCCAAAGGGGGATTATAAGAAACCTTGAACCGTATGAAATTTTAGAGCAGATTTTAACAATTCAAAGAGACACCGGGTTAAAGGTTACAAACGTTGTTTTTATGGGGCAGGGCGAGCCTTTCAACAATTATAAAAACGTTATGAGGGCAATTGAGCTTATAAATAATTGTCTTACAGTCGGAATTCGCCGCATAACCGTTTCAACCTGTGGAATCGTGCCAAAAATTTACGATGTTTCAAACGAGGCTTTGGTTCCAACCCTTGCAATTTCTTTGCACGCGCCAAACAGTGAGCTTCGTGCGCAGATTATGCCTGTTGAAAAGCGATATAAAATTGATGAGCTCAAAAAGGCGCTGCAATTTTACACGGAAAAAACGGGAAAGCGTGTCACACTTGAATATGTGCTAATCGGCAAATTGACGGATACTAAAGAATGCGCGGCAGAGCTTGCACATTTTATGAAAGATTTAAAGTGCAATGTGAATTTAATTCCCTACAACCCTGTAGATATCAAAGAAAGCGATCTGCCCGATTTTAAAAAGCCTGATAAAAAAGATGTTATGAAGTTTAAATATATTTTGGAAGCTTCCGGAAAAAAGGTGACAGTCCGCCTGGAGCGCGGTGCTGATATCGATGCTGCTTGCGGCCAGTTAAAAGGGAAAGTTGAAAAGGGTTAAAAATCAACCCCGGCATTTTAGCTTCTATTTTTTAACTTTTTGCGCGGAGTTTGGTTTTTTGCATTGGGTGCAGTTTGCACGCTCTTCGCTGATGCAGTTTGGTTCAGCATGGATTATAACGGAAACGTTTTCAAACCGCTCTTCTATGCTTTTTTCAATGTCATCACAAAGAATGTGGCCGTCTAAAAGCTCCATTTTACAGGGAAGATAAAGGGTAAGCTGAATTACTCTTTTAGAGCCTGATTTAGAAGTTTTAACGGATTTTACGCCCATAACCCCGCGGTCTTTGAAATTGTTTAAAATTGCTTTAATTTCTTCCTTGTCTGCCGTGGGCAAAGCGCCGTCAAGAAGGTTGTTTGCGGATTTTTTAGTGAGGCTTAGGCCTGTTCTTAAAATTATTGCCGCAACGATGATTGCAAAAATCGGGTCTAAAATGTAAAGACCTGTAAATTTTACTGCAAGAAGGCCTAAAAATATTGCAACGGAAGAGTAAACATCCATGCTTAAATGCTCGGCATCCGTTTGAAGTGCAATAGAATCGGTCTTTTTTGCCGTGTAGAATAAATATCTTGAAACAATAAAGTTTAAAACGCAGGAAAACAGCATAATACAGATACCAAGGTCTGTTTCAAAGTGATATTGCGCCCCGAATTTGATGAGTTTTTCTGCGGCAAGCCAGACAATGTAAAATGCTGTAATAATTATTAACAAAGCTTCAACAAAACCTGCTAAATCTTCATATTTTCCATGCCCAAAAGGATGATCGTCATCTGCGGGTTCAGAGGATTTCATTACGGAGAAAAAGGCCAAAAACGAGGCTATAAGGTCCACAAGGGAGTGAAGCGCTTCGGATAAAATTGAAATACTGCCCGAAACAAGCCCTGCAACGATTTTTAAGGCGATTAGAAAAGAATTTGAGAGGATTGAAACCCCTGCAGCTCTTTTTTTCTTAACATTTATTTTTTCTGTAATATCGCTTTTATTCACGCCCGAAAGCCTTTCTATATTTATATTATTTTATCATTAAATTAGATTAAATGGTGTATTTATAAAATTTAGGTATTTATTTTAAAAGCGAATTCTATTATAATAATTGAAGATTAGTTATAAGTTAGCATGGATTAATAAGGTATTAAGTTTTGAGTGAGCAGAAAGTATCCGAGTTATTTTTAAATAATATTTATGTTTTGCCTTTGTGGGTGAAACAAGTGATT
>CANSKM010000089.1 GCA_947647475.1 uncultured bacterium | reverse complement strand
TCCGCGCATTTTTAAAGCTTTTTCAATGTCTGAAATTGTAACGCTGTCCAAAAATTCGCTACTGCCTTCTTTTAACATAACAGAAGGGATTATAATGTGCTCAAATTCTCTGTTTTCAATGGTTTTTAAGATATCGGAGCCTGTAATAAGCCCTGCGACGCTTATTTTATCCCCAAAAAATTCATTTTTAACCTCAATTACTTCAAATTCAAGGTTTTCAATGTTTATTTCTTTTTTAAATTTGCCAAAAAGCCAAGCCCCGTAAGAACCTGTTAAAAGAGAAACTTTTTTACTTTTTTTAAGGCGCTTTTTAAACTTTTTTTTGCACCTATGAAAACTGTCTTCTAAAAGCCTTATTGCCCCCACCCCATCTTCAATTTGGACAAATTCTCCGTAATATTTCTTATCGGGGATTTCTCTTTCTGCCGTAAGGAAAATTTCATCAGAGGCCATCCCAACGTGTTTTTTTAAAGATGTGTTAAATTCATCCAGCATATCTATAATTTTATTGGCATTTTCTTTTGTTAAGGGCTTTAAAAGGTCTCCTTCTCTGTATTTACTGACCCCGACAGGAACAACCGCCAAAGATTTTAATATTTTTTTATACTTTTTTAAATCCGAAAGTGTGCGGCAAAGCTCGTCTCCGTCGTTTATTTCAGGACAAAGAACAATCTGTCCGTGAATTTCAACACCGATTTTTTTAAACCTGTCTAAGATTTGTAAAATCTCTCCCGCCCTTTTGTTGTTAAGCATTTTAACCCTTAAATCAGGGTTTGTCGTATGAATTGAAACATACAAAGGAGAAAGCCTCAGGGCCTCTATTCTTTGCCAATCCTCTTCTTTCAGGTTTGTGCCTGTAATGTATGTTCCTTGAAGGTAGGATGTGCGCCAATCATCGTCTTTTACATAAAGGCTCTCTCGAAGGCCTTTAGGCTGTTGATCAACAAAACAAAAAATACATTTATTCAAACAGGGTTTAATCCCGTCAAACACGGCACATTCAAAGTCTATCCCTAAATCTTCTTCTTCATCTTTTTCAATTTCAAAAAGTTCCACTTCCCCGGGCAGGCATGTGCCGTCTTCTTGAAGGATTGGCGCCTTTTTTACGGCAAGGTTAATATTTTCATCCTGGACAATAAAACTCAGCTCAATTATATCTTTTGGCTGAATTCCATTAACGGAAAGAATTATATCCCCTTTTGACAGGCCCAGTTCATCTGCAATTGAACCCGGACGAACTTCAGACACCACCATTCCTTTTTGCATTCTTGCGCTCATTATTGAAGCACCTCAATCAAGCTTTCAACCGTTAAAAGTTCTTTTTTAATAACCGCTTTTTGCATAGGTTCATACATATTGTAGGGGTTTAAAAGCGCATCGTCGATTTCTTTTTTTAACAACAAAAGGTGGTTTAACAAGGTTTTGTTGAGTTCTTTTTTTTCTTCATCCTCTTCTAAAACATCAGACACACAAAGAAGAATTGAGACATTATTTAAAACGTTTGATTTATTTTTAAATTCAAACGAAAGAATTGCATCTTTTAAATATTTTAGCCCAAACGGAGTGATTTTATAGGTTTTAGAGAGCATTCCCCCATCTGTCATTTTAGATTCAAACTCCACACAAGATAAGGTTTCAAGCCTTTTTAGCGCAGGGTTTATCGTGCCAAGGCTCGGAGATGCGTACATAAAGAATTTTTCTTCAATGAGCTTTCGAACCTTATAGATTGTTGAATCATATTTAGATAAGATATAGAGGATTAAAATTTCAATCATTTAAAATCTCCAAACTATGCTCTATTCTAGCATCAAGTTTTAATATTGTTAAATTATTTATTTAATTTATAATTTATTAGGGCGAAAGAGTGAGCCCTTTTAAAAAAGAGGAATTAATTTTGTTAACAGCTGAAAACACAACCGAAAAGGTTAAAGAGATTGTAAAAGAGACGAATTTAAAACATATTGCAATAATTATGGACGGCAACAGGCGCTGGGCAAAAGAGCACCACCTGCCTTCCGCCATGGGCCACAAAAAAGGGGTGGATGCCCTGAAAAAAGTGGTTAAAGGAGCACACAATTTTGGTGTAAAATATTTAACCCTTTATGCTTTTTCAACCGAAAACTGGAACAGAAACCAGGAAGAAGTGGATTTTTTAATGGGTCTTCTTGCAAGCACAATTAAAAATGAACTTAAAGAACTGCACCAAAACAACGTAAAATTAAAATTTATAGGGGACATCAAAGGCTTAAATTCAAGCCTGCAGGAAATTTTAGCTGAAGCAGAGAATGTTACAAAAGAAAATACGGGCGTAAACCTTCAGATTGCAATTAATTACGGCGCAAGGAACGAGCTTGTAAATGCCGTAAGAGAGCTTGTAAAAGAAAATATCGCCCCCGATAAGATTGATGAAGAGACGTTGAAAAATTATCTTTACACAAAAAACATCCCGGACCCTGATTTACTCATAAGAACAGGCGGTGAGATGCGCGTTAGCAACTATCTTCTCTGGCAGATAGCTTATTCTGAAATTTACATTACAAAAAAATATTGGCCGGAGTTTGATGAAAATGAACTCCAAATTTCAATTGAAGAATTTAACAAAAGGCAAAGAAGATATGGCGGCTAGGCTCTATCAGCCTTTGGATGCACCCTTTAAAAAAGGAGAAATTCTATGTTAAAAATAATTCTTGGCACACAAAACGAACATAAAATTTACGAGATGAATTTAATTTCAAAACCTTTGGGAATTGAATTTGAAATGCCTGATACAAAAAACAAGGCTTTTGACCCGGTTGAAGACGGCGAAACCTTTGAAGAAAATTCATATATAAAAGCAAAAGCAGCACAAGAATGCGGCGGCGGGGAATTATACCTTGCGGATGATTCAGGCCTTTGTGTTGATTTTTTGGACGGTGCCCCGGGGATAAAATCTGCCCGCTTTGCAGACACAGCGGAGCATAGGATTGAAAAGCTTTTAGATGTTATGAAAGAGGCTAAAACTTTGCATCAAAGAAGCGCTCATTTTGAATGCCACCTTGTTCTTTTGGACAAAGAAGGAAACGTTTTAAACAAAACAAAAGGAATATGTAAAGGAGAAATTGCCTTTGAAAAGAAAGGCTCAAACGGCTTTGGGTATGACCCTGTTTTTATTGTTGAAAAATTGAATAAGACAATGGCAGAGCTTACGGAAGAAGAGAAAAACCTGCATTCTCACCGAGGGAAGGCACTTTCTGACATGCTTATATGGCTAAAACACAATTATTTATGATATACTTTTTTTAAAGACAAAAAAGGATTTAAAAATGGAAAATGCGCCCGATAACAAAAGATGGTATGATAAAGACCCCATTTTAAAAGAAGCACTGGAGCTTTTAAGACTTTCAAGCCCGGATGAAAAAGAACATGCAAAAGATTTTATTCTGCAATTACAGGAACAGGTTGCAGGAGAAGTGATTGAGCGCATTTACCAGATAATCACCCAATATGAGGGTAAGGGAAACCGCTGGTACGATAACGACCCTGTTATGATTAAAGCGATTGAAATTTTAAGACACGCTGACCCCAAAACTCAAAGAAAGGCTGCTCTAAAGCTTTTGCTTGCGCTTGAAGAAAAAAGTTTTAACGAATAAAAGGCGCTTTATAAGGCAAAAAATCGCTATAAGAAGATTTAAAAGATGAATGATGTTCAAAACCAAACAGATGAAAGAAATATAGACATCCAAAAAGTAGGTGTGAAGGATGTTGAAATTCCTCTTGTCATTCAAAGGAAGTTAAAAAACGGCGGGGTAAATTCCCAAAGGGTTTATGCCAAGGCTAAAATGAGCGTTTCTTTGATGCACCAATTTAAAGGCACACATATGAGCCGCTTCATTGAAATTTTGAACGATTACAGAAAAGAAAACCTGGTTGGCGTTGATATTAAAAAAATGCTGCAGGATATTAAGCAGAGATTAAACGCTGAAAATGCCTATGTAAAGTTTGATTTTAAATATTTTATTAAAAAAACTGCCCCAAAAAGCGGCCTTGAAGCCCTTATGTGCTATGATTGCTATTTTGAAGGCTTTTTAAACGGGGATGATTACAGGTTTTATTTAGGCGCAAAAGTTCCTGTGACAACGCTTTGCCCCTGTTCAAAAGAAATATCTGATTACGGCGCGCACAACCAAAGGGCAATTGTGAAGGTTAAAGTTTCATACCCTGAATCTGAGCATATTTGGCTTGAAGATTTAATTAAAACAATTGAAGAATCAGGCTCCTCTGAAGTTTATTCGCTTTTAAAAAGGGAAGATGAAAAAGCTGTAACGGAAAGAGCTTATGAAAACCCGAAATTTGTTGAAGATGTACTCAGAGACGTTGTTTTAAAGCTTGATAATAATAAAATTATAAATTCTTTTGAAGTTGAAATTGAAGCCCAGGAAAGCATTCACAACCACAATGCATGGGCATATCAGAAAAAAGAAAAATAGTTTTTTTAGGTTTTTAAATATCCTGTATTTAGCATAGAAATTTTATTTTGCCGTTCAATTTTATTATTTTCATGTTTTAATTGAGTAGCATTTGTTGTTAGGTAAAAAAAATAAGGAGAAAATAATGCAAATTTCACCAATCGCGGCTTTTAAATCAATCAATTTTGCAGGAAGCCCGCACACAGACCCTTCAACCGGGATAAGCTATGATGAAGGCCAGCCATATACACGCCAGGAATTACAGGAAGACACCTTTGTAAGAAGAGGCCGCGCCGATAAAAAACCTTCAAGAAGTGAAGCTCAGACTCAAACACACAAACTATCTGTTGATGCAACAGAAAAAGAAAAAATGGAAGCAAGAGTTCCTGGATACAGACCTGAAGATTTGTTATATTAATCTTTAAAAATAAACTTAAACCCCGCACTTTAAAAGGATGCGGGTTTTTTAATGCCTGTTTTCGCGCTTTTTTATGCTTTTATGGATTTATGTAATCGTATAAGCTTTTCTTCTGTATAAGAAAAAGCCTATTATTGCAATTGAAATCACAGGAAGCCATGCCGCCAAAAACGGGCTTATAGCCTTTGTTTCCCCAAGATTCAGGGAAAATGCCCTTATAACATAATATACAAAAATAATCATAACGGAGAAAAGAAAACCCCTGTTATACCTTACTCTTGGCGGAGTTATTGCAAGCGGAATTCCGACAAGCGCAAGCGCAAAGGTTGTAACCGGAAGTGCCAGCTTATCGTAAAGCTGAACTTGAAGCTCTAATTTAAGTTTTTCTAAAATATCAGGGTTTTTCTTGTTTTTGTGGATAAATTTCATCAGCCTGAAAAAGTTATACTGGCTTGCCTCGTCTTTTACAAGGCTATCCAGGTTTTCAATTCCAAAGTTTATATTAGACCTTTCAAAAAGCGTTGTGTTTAAAACTTTTTCTGTTGTGGACAATGTGTACATCACACCGCCATCGAATATCCAGCCTGAATCTGCGGTTTTACCCACTTTTGCCTGAATTATCTGAACCGTATCTTCGCTTGAAAGGTCTAAAACTGTAATATTATTCAAAGTTTTATCTTCGCACTTTTGAACATAAAAAAGTCTTTTTAATTTCCCCTCTTTATCCGTCTCGTTCAATGTATAGTTCATTCTTCCTTCAGGAACATGCTTTTTTTGAAGAGAATAAATTGCAAGATATTTTGCCTGAGTGCTTGCCGCAGGAACGATAAATTCGTTTATTAAAAAGCTTACAATTGTCATTAAAATTGCAAAAGCAAAAACGGGCTTTGCAATTCTCGCAATTCCTATGCCGCAGGCCCTAAGAACAGTAATTTCAGAGTTTAAACTTAATTTGTTTATGGTCATAACCGTTGCAAAAAGGGTTGAAATCGGAATTGTCATTACAAAAACCTGCGGAAGGTTTAAAACAACCATCATAATTGCAATGTTAAAAGGAATTCCAAACTGGGTAATCTGTTTTATAAGCTGGGTAAAGGTTTCAGAGGCAAAAATGATTGATGTAAAAATAATTACACCCAAAATAAAGATTTCTATAAGTTGTTTTAAGACATATTTATCCAGCATGCTGACTGATGCTGCTTTAATCTTTAAAAATCTGAAATATTTTTGAAAATCTTTACTTTTAATATTCATTTTCTACAAAAGCCTGTTTTTGCCATTCTCATCATACATTGATTTTCTTATTTTTTGAATATCATCAAACGTATTTTCTAATTCTTCCTTGGACATCTTTTGAATTTGTCTTAAATTTTGAATAAATTCTTCAACAAGAACGCTGAAATTATCCGAATTTAAACTTAACATATCATACGCTAAATCAACATCGGTTAAAGAAAGTCTTGTTGTGTCCCGAAAACCTGAAGATGCAATTTTTAGAGCCTCCGCTTCACTTTCTTTTGCGGTTTTCATAAGCGCGGAAGATACAAGCATAGGAAGATGCGAAATAAGACATGCATATTTATCATGGGTCTTAGCATCCATTATAACAGGCCTTGCGCCCATATCTTTTATTAAGCATTCTAAAATTTCATTTTCTTCATTCAAAATCCATTTTGCGCCCAAAAAAAGCTCCGGAAAAGAATTTTCAAACCCTGAAAACTCGGTTCCTGCCATTGGATGAGAACCTATGAATTT
>CANSKM010000088.1 GCA_947647475.1 uncultured bacterium | reverse complement strand
GCAATGGACAGCTTTAACGAACTGAACCCTCAGCTTGATGATAAAACGGATTCAAAATCGGTTTTTGCAGAAGCAAAAATGTTTATTCAGGCAGCACATAAGAAAAATTTAAGAGTAATTATTGATATGCCAAGCTGCGGCTCATACGATCTTTCTCTTGAAAAGCCGGAATTATTTTTAAAAGATAAACAAGGAAAAACTGTTACACCGGCAGATTGGACCGATGTTCGCCTTTTTAAAGTTTACAATAACGACGGCACATTAAACCAAAATTTATTGGATAATTACAAAAAATTTGCAGATATGGTGCTTGCCCTTGGGGCGGATGGCATCAGAGCGGATGTTGCAGCCATAAAACCCTATGAATTTTGGCATCAGCTGATAACATATGTTAGAAAATCCGACCCGCAGTTTATGTTTTTAGCAGAGGCATCAACCGCTTGGGATAACCCGATTAAAGACCACGGAGATTACACAAGCGTTGAAGACCTTTTAAGAGCAGGTTTTGACGGATATTACGGAGATTTTGCAAACTTTAAAAACAACATTACAAAGGCAAAAGATTTTTATAAATTAATCGAAACCGACAGAAAAATAGTTGAAAAGTTTGAAGGCAAGAAAACTCTTATAGCCTCATTTGCAACCCATGACCAACTAAGCCCGATACTTACAGGCGGAACAGACTATTGGAACATGGTTTTATGGCTAAATGTTACACTGCCCTTAAACAGCTACTTTTTAGACGGTTTTGTGACCGGAGATACATACACTTATAAATACGAAAATCAAAAGGCGGCAAAAACCTTTACCGATGATGATCAATACTTTGTCCACAGGGGCAAAATGGATATTTTCAATGCCTCAAAAAGACCTGGCGGCACAAATGAAACACTTATGGATAAATATGTTACCGCACTGAAATTTAAATATTGGGCAAAAAATTTAATAATTGAAGGTAAATATGTTCCACTAAAAACCACAAACCCTAATGTTTTTGCATACGCAAGAACAAACGGAAGCGATGCTGTTATTGTAATTGGCAACCTTGATACTAAAAGCGACATTCAAACAAACGTTATAATACCAAAATTAAAGGCAAAAAGCTTTGTTTCGCCGGTTGTTATGATTGAGCCGCCTGAAACAAAGAACGGAAAACTTGCCGTTAACCTAAAACCTTATGAAATTCAGGTATTTATGCTAAGCAAGGTTCAAATAAAATAAGTTTCAACAGGTTAAAAAGGTGAAAAATAAAGGTTAAAGCCCATTTTTAAGTTTTAAAGTATTTTAGAATTTAAGAAAGGGCCTTTTTATTCCGCCTTTTTATTCCTCTATTCATTTTCTATTCAAAAGGTTTTAGTGCCCGCTCTAAAATTCCAAGACATTTTGCAATAACAATTCCGTAATTTGAAATCGGTACATTTTTGCTTTGCGCTATATTTATCCTGTTTAAAATTTCACGTCTGTTTGTCATGCAGGCTCCACAGTGAACAATTAAAGAATATTGTTCAATATCAGAAGGAAAATCATGCCCGGAAAAATGTTCAAAAGCTATGTCCTTTTTTGTATAAGCCCTGATTAATTTTGGAATTTTAACTTTCCCGATATCGTCTTCAATAGCATGGTGCGTGCAACTTTCTAAAATTAAAATTTTATCCCCGCCCCTATTGTCCTTATCCCTAATTTCATCAAGCTTTTTAGCACCTAAGGCAAAGGTTTTTAAATCTCCTTTAAGCCTTGCAAAAATAATTGAAAAAGAGGTCAAAAGAACATCGTTAGGAACAATTTCTGCCACTTTTTTAAAGGCCTGAGAATCTGTCACCACAATTTTTGGCGGAACACTCATCTTGCAAAGTGCCGATTCAAGCTCATTTTCCTTGCAAACAAGAGATATGGCACCAACGTCTAATAAATCCCTTAAAACATTCACCTGAGGCAAAATAAGTCTTCCCTTTGGCGCCTCTTTATCAATCGGGATAACCAAAACCGCGCTTTCACCCTTGGAGACAATATCGGATAAAACAGGTGTCTCCTGCAAAAAATCTGCGGGCAAAATTTTAATTAAAGCCTCTTTGAATTTTGCCGTAAAATCATCGTCACATTTTGCGCAAACCCTTAAAATTCCATCCGCAAAACCTGCCACATATTCAACATCCAAGCTGCTCATTTTTCCTAAATCTGTCTTGTTTAAAAGCGCCAGGGTGGGAATATTTTTTTCTTTCAGCTCTTTTAAAAAATTCTTATCAAATTCATCCAAAGAGGAATCATCAAACACAACAACCGCAATATCAGCCCTTAAAAGTGCTTTTTTTGTTTTTTCAACACGAAGCTCTCCAAGCTCTCCAACATCATCAAACCCTGCTGTATCCATTAAAACAACGGGGCCTATGGGCAAAAGCTCCATAGATTTTTCATTAACGTCGGTTGTTGTCCCTTTTGTATCAGATACAATTGACAACTCTTGACCGATAATTTTATTTACAATTGAAGATTTACCGACATTTCTTTTGCCAAAAAACCCGATATGAAGTCTGTTTCCTTTTGTTGCCTTCAAAAGCATTCTCCTGATTTTAAAAAAAGAATATGTTAATTATAGAACTTTACTGTATAATGTAAATATATCATATATGGGGGAAACCGAAATGGCAAGAATACTTGTATCAATGCCCGATAAGTTTTTGGAATCAATTGATAAATTAGCTGATATCGAACAAAGGTCAAGAAGTGAACTTGTAAGAGAAGCCCTCAGAAGCTATATTAAAAAAAGTAACGCCGCAAGCCCAAAACAGGCTGCAGATAACGCCAAAATTTTAGAAAGCCTTTTAGATTAAGATTTTGCCCGAATAAAAACCAAATTGCAGAACTATAGTGTTTTTATTCCGTTTATAATTTCAACAATTTCGGATGAAATTTCAGATGCGCCAAAAGAAGAATCTTCCATATAACTTTTTACCATTTTTGCAAAATCCGCCTTTTTATATTCTCCAAACCCTTTGTTTTTAAAAAGAATATGCAGGTTTTTTGTCATCTTTAACTCAGAATTAAAATCAGAAATATCACAGTGCAGATTATTTGAAAAATTTGAATTTATTGATTTTATGATTAAATCTAACGGCAAAATGTCTTCAAATTCGCCTGCTTTTATAAGATAAATTTTGTCTTTTTCTTTGAGCTTTGGCTCTATAAGCTCTTTTGTCTCGTCTGCGTCAAAATCAAGCAAAATAAAAACAGGAAGCTTAATTTCATCTGCCATTTTGTAATATTTTCTTGCCACCTGGTTTTTGCCGCCCGCGCCTATGATTAAAACCCCTTCTTTGTCAAAATCAAACCCAAGCTTTTTTGCAAACCTTGATAATAAAATTTCTTCCGTTGCACCTTCTGTCAAAATCACCTTTTTAACAGGATACAAAAAAGATTTTTCCTTTCTTAAAGTGTCTAAATCAGTTTTTCTGTTTTGGAGCAAAGCGCAAAGCCCGGCAAGGTTTTTTGGTAAATTAACATCATCTGAAATATATTTTATTGCCCCTGTAAAATTCAATCCCGAATTTAAAAAAGCTTTTTCATTTTCCCCTAAAACAAAGGTTTTTTCTTCTTCTTTCGCCAAAACTTCAGACAAAAAGGAGTCAAATTCAAAAGGAACCGATGCAATAAAAATTTCACACACAAGCTAGTATTTTTCATCGTGCGAACCCGAAAAATCAACAGGTGCTGATATTAAAAATTTATTCAAAATATCATCAAAAACCCTTGTATATTTTTCACAAACGGGCTTAAACCTTGTGAGACGATCAATGCAGGTTTTAATATATTCTTTTGGAATTTTTTTATACTTCATTCAAAATAAACTTTACAAAAAAACGGTAAAAAAAGCAATTTTTTTAAATTCAGCGTTTTTAATAGTATAGTAGTGGAAGAAAAATATGATTGAAACGCTAAGATTTTTACAAAGCGCAAATAAAATAAATTCCAACACCCCGGTTGAAACAGGTAAAAGCACTCAACCTGCCTGTTCTGTACCAAATTTTACCGGGAAAATTATTAATATTCCTTCTCCGTTTTCAAAAAGCGAAGTAGGTATAAACACAAAGCTTACAGCACAAAAAGACATTGAGATGTATAATGCGCTCACGCAAGTTTTAACTTCTTCCACAACCGAGCAAATAAGCCCCTTGGACAATGTTTCAAGGCTAAAAAAACTTGATACTCTTTTAAAAAACGGCACCCTTTTAAAGAACAATTCAAACAATCATTCCACTACGCTTGAAAACCTTTATAAGGCAGCAACCGAACAGAGAACGGAAAACCTCGACAACGCAAAAATTTTAGGCCAGGTAATCGATGCGCTTTATAAGCCCGAAACCATTACCCAGGTTTTTGGAGATATTCCGGCTGAAGAAAAAGCAAAAATCCTTCAAGACCCCGAGCTTGACCCAAGAATAAGGCAAAATCCTTCTCTTTTAGATGTTGCAAGCTCCGGAACTTGTGTTTCTGCAAGCTTTGAATCTCACCTTGCAAGAAGACACCCCGCAGAATTTGCGCGCTGGGCGCAGGAAGTAACATCCACAAAAGAAGCGATTTCTTTTACTGTAAATTCAAGTGCTTTCAACCAAAGCTATCTTGAAGCGTACAATATTTTAAAAAATATGTTTGAAATCAAACCTGATAACATTGATTTCAACTCAAAAGATTTTAAATTCACTCTAAGACCCGATAAAAACGCAAAAACAAGGGCCCTAATTCAAAACAAACACTGGGACAAGGGCGAACGCAGCGTTTTAGATGTATTTATGCAATCCACTTTGATGCATACAGGCTCAGAGCAAACTTACAACTCTTTAATTGACAAAAGAGAAGGAAAATTTAATTCAAACTCAGAAGGCCTTGGAGAATTTGAAAAAATCTTCCTGGAAACCATTATTGAAAACGAAGAAAGACTTTCAATGGTTTATCAAAAAGTGGATGCAAACCAAAACTTAGTCGGCTGGGGTTGTGATTTTGCAACAATTCAAAAGCATATTTTAGACACCCTGAAAACAAACGACGATGTGATTATAGGATATGTTTTAACAAACGAAACATCGGGCGATACCATGCTTCCGGGGTATGTAAACACGCCTGATAATGCGCCAAATAAGATTATAAACGGGCATGAAATTACAATTGTTGATTACAAAGAAGATAAAAACGGAAAAATAACCTTTATCTGTAATGATACAGATGATGGATTGGATGAATTAATAGAATATCCTGCGGATTATTTAATTCCAAAAATTCACCATGCAGGATATGCGGCAAGAATTGTTGAAGCAGACTATGACAGAATTACAAGCGCAGTATATGGCGATATGACCACAGCAGCATAGTTTTTAACGTTTTTAAATACCTAAAACCCAGTCAGGACAAGGTCACCCTTGTTTTTTACATTAACCTTTAAAATTAAAAGGCGGCACCCAGATTCGAACTGGGGGTAAAAGCTTTGCAGGCTTCTGCCTTACCACTTGGCCATGCCGCCATAAAGGTTTCTTTTCTTTAACAATGTTATTAAAGACAAAATGGAATGTCAAGGTTAAAACCGGTAAAATTTTCGTCAGTTTTGCCCTATTGAAATAAATTTTTTAGGCAATATAATAGTATAACAAAGATAAAATAGATTGAAAGCGACCAAAAAGGACCAAGAGGTAAAAAATGAAAGAAAATACACATCCTGAATACAAAAAAACAACAATCAAATGTGTTTGCGGAAATGAAATAGAAACAGGTTCTGTTGAAGAAAACATCACAGTTGAAATTTGCAACGCCTGCCATCCGTTCTACACAGGAAACCAAAAAATCCTTGACTCTGAAGGTAGGGTTGAAAGATTTAAAAAACGTTACGAAGCCAAAAAATAGGCTTAAAATCAAATTTTATGCGGATACAAAAATTATGCTTGTATCCGCACTTTTGTAATTTAAAGACACATTTAAAACTGTATTGCAAAGAAACATAACGGTTTAAAGCAGGGGAGTATTAAAAATGGCAGAAAAAAAACTACAGGTGAATTTAATATCAAAGCCGGAAGACATTTTAAAAACAGTCTACACTGCCTGCAAAACCTGCTATAGTGCAAAATTGCCGATTGAAATTTATGATGAGGCACCGGATAATGAAAAAATGCTTTCTTTGATTAAGAAAGTTATTTCATCCGGGCATTTTTCAACAATCGAACATGTGCAGTTATCCTTTGCAATCTCAAATGTATCAAGGGCTTGCACCCATCAGCTTGTTCGCCACAGACACATAAGTTTTTCGCAAAAATCTCAAAGATATGTTAAAGAAAAAGGCGAATTTGATTATATTATTCCAAAAAATATTGAAGAAAATCCTGAATTAAAAGAAAAATTTGAAAATTTTATGAACAAAACCGCAGAACTTTATCAGGATTTTGTAAACCAGGGAATTGCCGCAGAAGATGCCAGAAGCATACTTCCAAACGCGGCTGCAAGCTCGCTTGTCGCCAGCTTAAATTTAAGAGAACTTATCCACCTTGCAAATTTAAGACTTTGCAAAAGGGCACAGCTTGAAATCAGACTAATGGTAAAAGCAATGTGCAAAGAGGTTATAAAGGTTGAGCCTTGGCTTGCGGATTATCTTGTGCCAAAATGCGAAAGATTAGGAT
>CANSKM010000087.1 GCA_947647475.1 uncultured bacterium | reverse complement strand
GGTAAAATCTGCTGTTTGAATCAAGCTTGAAATATCCTCTGTTTAAACAATCGATAACAGCTTTTTGTGCCCAAAATCCTTCGGGTACATCTTCAATGTCTGCTGCAAGAGATATGCTGTGGCTTGTTGCAACAAAACATAATGCAATTAATAGTCTAACAGTATTCTTTAAAAAATTCATGGGTTTCCTCACTTTTGTCTGAGTACAATTTGTTAATAGGTAATGGACATTATAAAAATTATATTGACCTGTGGAAAAATTTTACATCAAGCAAATATTAAAATCAATCATGTGGAGTATTACCATGTCTATATATTGCCCATGTTTTAACATTTCTAAACAAGAAAATTAAAAAATCCATAGACTTAATTTTAAATATTCAGGATGAAGTTTAACTTTTTCATTTGTTGTTTAACATTTCTAAACAAAACAATCTTAATTTCAAAGTGTTCATGGTAATATTTCCATGTTAATTAAAGGATAGATTTTAAAGTTTCCCATTAAAGGAATAGAAAAGCAGGTGAATTGCGATGTTAAATTTATTATCAAAAAACCCGCTTAGCGGAGCCAAATTGCAGGATATTTTTTCAAGGCTTAAAGAAATTTACTGCATTAATGAAGTTTCTGAAGAGAGAAAAAAATATTTAACGGAAACAATTCAAAAATATGGCTATCTGCCATATCCACACTATAAAGTTTTGGATGAACTTACGCATTCTGAAATTATGTTTGCCTTTGTTGAAATCTTAAAACTTGAAGGCACACACGATGAAATCAAGCTTAAAGAAGTTGTAAATTCTTCTCCTTTGGTTCGAAGGAAAATTAAAAACTCAAACTGGTTTAAAAAAGAAGGGCATAACATAAAGCTTATTTCGCTTTCTGCTCTTGGAGACGGCGAAAAAAGCCCAAGGACAGGCTCTTTCATTGAATGGATTGCCCAAGTTTTAACTCTTCCAAGAGGCAATGAAAAATTTGAAATTTTAGGGGACACAATCTACCTTCTTCCTTTTCACCCAAGGGAATTTGGCTGTGCGTACCTTCCAATGTCCTCAGATGTCAGCGAAAAAATTGAAGACAAAAAATTAAGCAAATTTTTAGGCCTCGATGTTAAATCTCAGGTTAAGCTTTTTATTACTCTTGCCCAGCTTTCAGGCCACCCTGTAATTTATGATATCCTGCCTCAAACCGGAAGATTTTCAAAAGTTGTCTTGCAAAGGCCTTACGTTGCAAGGTGGTTTGATATTAAAGATTTAATGGCAGACCTTACCAAAGAAATCGAAAAGGTTTCAATGGCGCTAAAAAATAAATACGATGCAAACGAGGTGGATGCCGCTGCAAAGCTTTATCTTGAGATTTTAAACGGTTCCAAAAAAACCTTTAAAAGCGGAAATGAAGAAATCTTAAAAGAGTTTGACGATATGATGCTTGATATTAAAAAAGTGTTGTCAAACCAAATGATGAACAGATTCAGACAGGACGATATTTTAAAGAAAGTTTATCCTGTAATTGAAAAAGTGAACGGCAAAAAGCCTCAAAAAGAAGAAGACATTGTAAAACAACCTGAAATTGTTAAAGCTTTAATTAAAGAAGGCTTATGGCCTGCTCCGGGTGGGGCTTGGTGTTCAGCGGGTGTTCCTGTGTTTGATAAAATGCACTCAAGCAAAGAATATCCGATGTTCAGACACTTTGACTATGAAGATAAAGATGTAACGCACTTTGCAAACCTTGATTGTCAAACGCCGTATTATTTTGTCTTCTTTGAAAACGGCAAATACAATAAAAAAGTTACCGATTTTTACTTTGAATACACAAGAGATATCGCCGAAGAATACAATTTTGACGGCTACAGAGTGGATCATATCGACCACATCGTTGATGCATTTTCTGAAAAAGGAAAAACCCCAATCAGCTATAGAGCGCCAAGGGAAGTGCTAAACAAGCTCAATGCCGTAATTAAACGCCGCATTCCGCATTTTGCAACTTTGGCTGAATATATGCTCTGGGATGATTTTTACAAAGAATACCACCAGGATATGGGCTTTGACCTTCTTTGGGGAAATGATATTGTTTCCCAAAACACAAAAACACCCGCACAAATCATCCACGACAACGCAAAGCTTGAAAAATACAATTCTAAAAACGGCCTTGTAAATCCGCTTTCAATCTTAAAAACATATAACAACCAAGACGGCGAATTTGAAGCAATAGACCAATATCCGGGCCAATTGGGCGCAGAAGGCGCACTCTTTAAATGGTTCAAATATAAATTTTTGCCCGGCGGAAAAGGCGCAGAACGCCCCTCTTTATACATTGATGGCGATGAAAGCTTCACAAAACGCGGCATAGAATATGTTATCGGAAACGAAGTTTCAATGAAAAGAAACAAAGATTGGGGCTTCTATGAAAAATTCAATGCCATAAATTATTTTGCGCAAAACTGTCCCGTAATTTTGGGCGGTAAAGCTTGGCTGATTCAAGAAAGCAAAGCAGGGCTTTCCGTTTGGGAAATCTTATCCAAAGCGGGCAATTTCTTAATTGTTGCAAACAACCAAAGCCCGACAGAAAAAATGAGCGTTCAAAAAGAAGACGGCACTTGCTCTATGGAAATTAAGCGCGGAAAAACCATTGAAGGCACTGAAATTGACCTTAAAGACAGAGTTCTTGTTTCTTTCTTTGAATTTGACTATGACGAGATGAACAAATGTCAATTTATGGAAAAGAAATTGTTTTCAAACATCGAAAATTCAATCAATTTCCAAATTATAAAGCCTGCAGAATTCAAAGTTTACAGGTTTGAAACAAAAGGTGCTAAAAAATAAGCTCCCTTGTGATAAAATCTTAAAATCGTGAAAAGGCGCTTCCGGAGCACATTTCGGAGGCGCCTTTTCAATGGACACTATAATTCCACCTCGCACACTCCGCTCTTTAAAGGCATGCTAAAATCCCTATAAGCACTCCAAATTTCCCTTCCGGGCTTTCTCTGTAACCAAAATTAAAAAATTAAAAACGATAGAACAATTTGTTTAAATCAGCTTCCCCGTCGGGTTTCTAGTGCACTGCGCAATAAAACTTATACATCATATCCGCCAGGTTTTTGTCCTGATACATCGCCTGCGCAATTTCTTTCACCATATCTTGCACCGCAACCCCGGGCGAGACGTTGTAAAACTGGTAAGGCTCAACCTCAAGCGCCCTTGCCAGGCGAAAAAGCGTAATTTGTGTGGGATATGCTTTGCCGCGCTCAATGCACGAAAGGCTTGCCTGCTCTATGTTTACAAGTTCTGCCAAATATTCCTGTGTGTAATTTTTCAAATCTCTGTAATACTTAACTCTTTTACCAAAGGCAATTTTAAAATCCGTAAATTTTTCCTCAAATTCCTTGGTATCAGGGTTGTTATACTCTTTTACAGCCATAAAAAATTCCTCTTCCACATATTCCTTATTATAGATTTTGTCTTGAGTTTGCGAAAATTTTTATATGCCTATATCTATTTTTTCACTTGATTTATCATGTAATATCTATATAATATAGTTATAAGATTATATTTTACGAAAAATATGCGTAATTATATATAGACAAATGGGTAATTAATATGATTAGAAGTTTTCATCTAAAACGGCAGCTGCTGTCGTCAAACTGCAGCAAATTTTCGGCTGAAACCCAGCCAATGAACTCGGCTGAAAAGCAAGTGTTGGGCACCGTCATTGCGAGTGACTGGAAATCATCCAATGGCCACCGTCATTGCGAGGGAAGCGACAGCGACGAAGCAATCCACGGACCAGCGTCGCCGAAGGAAGAAATCCAAAAAACCGCGTTTTCATTGGTTGAAATGCTCATGGCGCTTCTTGTGGCATCGTTATTATTGGCGGCTCTTGCCCCTGTAATGACCAAACGCATGGACGAAGCAAAACTTAACATTTCGGGTGTTGGCGCGGCCCAATATGACAAAGATGCAATTGTTACAATTTTTAACAATGATGAAATTTTTAACGTTCCAAACGACGTTAACTCTGTTAAATTAACAATGATAGGTGGAGGAGGAGCAGGTGGAAACTCGTTTTACGGCAAACAGGAGGTGACAACAAGTAAATCTTGGACCGTTCCTGAAGGCGTTACAAAACTTCGCATTTTCATGCTCGGCGGCGGCGGTGGCGGCGCATCAGGTGGCCTCGGCACAGGAACGGCCACAATCCCCGCAGGCGGTGACGGGAATACATATAAAGATTTCTTAACAGCAGGTGAACATACCTTCACTATTCCAAGTACAGCAACAAAAGTGCCAGAGCTAAACGAAGCATGTGCAGCTAGTGGCCTCACAGCATGGACCGGAGTTACGGACGGAGCAACATACACCCCTGGCAATGTTGCAATTTCTGTTACGGCCTGCGGCGGAGGTGGAGGCGGCGCAGGTTTGTATTCATCAAGCAACCTTGGTGGTGGTGGAGGTTCAGGCGGCTACATTCGGAATGTTCAATTATCTGGCACTTTATCTGCAATCTATATAAAAATTGGTGGTGGTGGCGGCGGGGGCGGCGGACGTGATGGCAGTACGAGAAATGGTGCAGATGGAGGATATGGCGCTGGAGGTGGGGGAGGCGGGCACAGCAGTTCTGGCACTGTTGGCAGTAGTACCGTTGGGCGTGGCGGTAGCGGTGGTACATATGGCGGCAAGGGCGGAAATGCACCAACTGCTTGGGAATCGCAAACTCCACCAGAAAGTGGCTCTAATGGCACTGGTCAAAGTTTAGCAAATCCAGGCACTCAATCAAGAAGAGTAGTCTCAACATCTTATTACGGCGGTGCTGGAGGGTATGGAGGTATCTGGGGTGGAGGTGGCGGAGGTGGTGGTAATTGTGCTTCTGGTGGTGGAGGCGGTGGTGGTCCAACAACTATCACTACTACATCTGGAACAGATGAAAGTAAAATAATATTTCAAATTGGCGGAGGAGGAGGTGGTGGAGCAGGTTATTTTGCCGGTGGTAGCGGAGGTGGCGGAGGTGGTAGAACTGGTGGAGGTGGCGGAGGTGGTGGAGCTTTTGGTACCAATGGAATAATAGGCTATGGTGGTGCAGGAGCTGGGGGTGGACTATCTGGTATGAATGGTACTGCTGCTAGCAATGGAGCAGGTGGTGGGGGTGGTGGAGGGTATGGCGGAGTATCAGGTGCAAGTGCAGGAAGCAACTTGCCCGGTTCTATAGACACTATATTCGGCAGTAATTACTGTAATGGCGGAGCGGGAGGTACAAGTGGCTTAGGTACCTCCGGCAAACCCGGTGCCCTCCGTCTCTACTATACTTACCCTGAATTAAAATGCGACTTCTCCCTCCCTGCTAATGGTTCAGGCGGGGGCGGTGCAGGCCAGCTTGTCGTAGGGGAAATTAACGTTACCCCGGGGGAAACATTATACTTTGAAATAGGGTCTGGTGGCGCTGTTCAATCTATCGCAGGGAAAAACGGAAACAACGGTAACCCTACAAGAATAAGAAGAGGTTCAAGCACAGGTGTTGTAATCGCAGAAGCTTTGGGAGGTTTTGCAGGGCACTATTCATCAGCTGAAACAACAGAATCCCAAGGCGGAACATTTAGAACAAATATTGCAATAGGAGAAGGAAATACATTATCAGATAACTGGACAGGAATATCATATAACATATCATCAGGTTCAGGTGAAAACGGTAAACTTCATACAGCCATTTTAAACAAAGCATACGGTGGCGCAGGCGGTTCTTCTCAAAATATGAAAGGTGAAACCCTTCAGGGCGGAACCGGAGGAAACTCTGTTAAAAATGGTTCATCTCCTCTAAAAGAAAGCTATGGTGCAGGAGGGGGAGGGGGCTCAGGAAGCCAATCTGAAGGAGATTCTACCTTTGGAATAGGCGCAGGCGGAGCAAGCGGGTATATCTATTTTGAATACGGCGGCTCAAACGGCGGAGGCGGAACTATGGGTGAGCTTGTGACAAAATATATTTCAAATATTAAAGCAGGTTCTGAAATGCAGATTAAAATCGGCAAAGGCGGAGACAATGTCGCAGACGGCAAGGGCGGCGAGACAAGCGTTCAATATCAAAGCGGTGCCACAACAAAAACAGTCTCTGCAAGGGGCGGAATCCGTGGCAACGATGGCCTTGTTAAAGACACCCACGGCGCTGTTCAAAAGCTTCCAAGCACATACGCAAACTACAAAGCGGATGAAACCGCAACGGTGCACGGCCAAGGGGGTGCCCCAAACAACGGCGGAGTCGGCGGCTATACGGAAGCCTTGTATGAAAACGCGGACGGCACCTGGGCAACCTACATTAAAGCTAAAGACGGAACAATCGCAGGGCCAATATTAGGAGGCTGTGGCGGAAACCTTACAAACATTGCAGGCGGAATTCTTTGTAACGAAGCTGCAAACACTCCCAATGGCAAAAACGGTATCTTTGGCGGTGGAGGCGGAGGCGGTGCTGTTGTTAACGAAGTTGGCGGCCTTGGAGGCAAAGGCGGCGACGGCGTTGTAATCATTGAATA
The DNA here is from genome assembly GCA_947647475.1 of uncultured bacterium. Taxonomy (GTDB): domain Bacteria; phylum Cyanobacteriota; class Vampirovibrionia; order Gastranaerophilales; family Gastranaerophilaceae; genus MGBC122484. The sequence goes on along the minus strand of CANSKM010000087.1, from coordinate 231 downwards.
CAAGAGCACAGCGATATAAACAATATAAATAATTTAAACGATGAACAACTTTTCGGGGCGCGTTTCAGTAACCTTCGCGCCCCTTTTCTTATGTTTATCCGGTGGGCATTGGATGATGTCAGGCATTGCCTGACCTACAAAGAACAATCTTTCAACCAATGAACTCTAAATCCTGTAATGGAGAGGGTTTTGGTTGAAGGGACCGTTAAAGAGGCTCGTGCACCGGAGGCA
>CANSKM010000086.1 GCA_947647475.1 uncultured bacterium | reverse complement strand
AAGCTGCAGTGTAAAAACAAAAATCAACCAACAAGCAATGTTTTTTGCATACTAAACATATCGAATAGTTATGTATTCATAATATGCAACAGTCTGTTGCTTAACAATTTGTTACATAAAGTATTTTATTCTGCAGATTTTGCAGCAAGGACGGCCATTTTTGCGCTTTCAATAATTTCTTGTGTGGTTTTTTTATAATAAAGTTCATGGCCTAAACCGACTGCCGTTGCGCCTTTTTCAAGATATTCTTTAATGTCTGAAATTTTAATTGAACCTGTCGGCATAACGTTTAAAAATTTCATAGGCCTTAATAATTCTTCAATATAAGTAGCCCCGCCAAGGTCTTTAATCGGGTAAATTTTAATAACGGGAACTCTTGCTTTCCAAGCCGTATAAGCTTCATTCGGGGTTGTTGCAGTGAGCATTAAAGGGATTTTATGTCCGGAAGAAAGCTTTACAAGGTTCATCTGTAAAATTGGTGAAACCAAAAGCTTTGCGCCGGCTTCAATTCCTGCAAGCGCTTGAGAAGAAGTGATAACGCCGCCTTGTGCCACATAAACATCTTTATTTTGAGCTACTTCTTTAATTGCATCAATTGTTGAATTAATTTCTATGGCTTTAATTCCGCCTTCAATGTATGCGTTTGCGATTTCTATTGCCTTTTTGGTGTCGTCTTCTCTTATAATTCCATAAATTTTATTTTGTTTAATTGCCTGAATAATGTTTGTCATCTTGCTTTGCTTCCTGTTTTAATTTGAATTTTATTGTATTCAAAATCTCTCACTTTGTTCTCGTTTAGCGTAACACTAAGGAAAGTATTTTTCAATTTTCTTGGCTTAATAATATTTAATGTTTCTTTATCCTTCAAGAGGCAATTCAGCTTTAGTTTTGTGTTTTTGCGCATTAATTCGGCAGAAAGAAGAAGTGTGATTTTGCTTGCATCAATTAAATTTAATTTTGTTAAATCAAGTTCAAAATCGGTGTAAAAATTTGTGCTGAAGTGCTTTTTTGCGTTTTCCAGCTCTTCTTTCAGGTTTGCTTTGTTAAAATTTATCTTAATTTTTCTCATAAGAATTTTTATTGCGGTTATAATTTACTTTCCTATAATATATCCTCGGTCTTCTTGCCTTAAACTTTATTTACCTTTTAATAAATTTAAGCTGTTTGATGTATAATTTTTTTAAAGAAATATTTCAAATGCATATTTTATGCGGGGATGGAATTTATGCAAACCGTTTTTATGAAAGAAGATGAACTCATTCAAAGTGCAAAAGAGGTTTTTGACATTGAGGCAAATTCGATTTTGCGCCTGAAAGAAAGACAAGGACAGGAATTTATCGATGCCATAAACATTCTTTATAATTCAAAAGGAAAAGTTGTCGTAACGGGGATGGGAAAATCCGGTCTTATCGGTAAAAAAATTGCCGCAACCCTTTGTTCAACAGGAACTCCTGCAGTTTTTCTTCATCCTGCAGAATCCACCCACGGAGATTCAGGAATTATCACAAGGGATGATGTTGTAATCGGGATTTCAAACAGTGGTGAAACGGGCGAACTCTTGAACCTTTTGCCTCTAATCAAGCGTTTTGGCGTGCCGTTAATCGGGATGACAGGAAAAAAGGATTCTACCCTTGCAAAAAGGAGTGATGTTGTTTTAGATGTATCGGTTGAGCGCGAAGCTTGTCCTTTGAATAAGGCTCCAACCGCAAGTACGACGGTGACTTTAGCCCTTGGGGATGCACTTGCCGTTTGTCTTTTAAAGAAACGCGGTTTTTCATACGAAGATTTTCTTGTGTTCCACCCGTCAGGTGCCCTTGGCAAGGGAATTTTATACAAAGTTTCAGATTTAATGTTAAAAGACGAAAAACTTCCTGTTGTGGATGAAAATTTGAGCTTTATTGAGGCTGTTGAATTAATTTCAGAGAAAAAGCTCGGCTGCGCCTACATTCTAAACCCCGATAAAACCTTAAAAGGTGTTATAACAGACGGGGATATCAGAAGAATTTTGTTAAAATACAGAAATATTGACGACCTGAAGGTTAAAGATGTTATGGTGTTAAACCCAAAACACGTAAATACGGATGATTTGGCGGCAAAAGCACTTTCAATTATGGAAAAATTTTCAATCACATCTTTAGGGGTGACAGATGATGATAAATTAATCGGAATTATTCATATTCACGACCTTCTAAAAGCAGGGGTGGCCTAAGGATGAGAGGAATTGAATTTTTTAACGATGTAAATTTAAGATTAAAAGCGCAGAAAATAAAACTTGTTGCTTTTGATGTTGACGGCGTTATGACAGACGGGTCTTTGACGTTTTTAGAGGACGGCAGGGAAATTAAAACTTACAATGCAAAAGACGGGCAGGGCGTTGTAATGTTGAACAAAGCCGGTTTTAAAACGGCTATAATCACAGCGCGCGACAACGGAACCGTTGTGCATAGGGCAGAAGTTCTTGGCATCACAAAGCTTTTTAAAGGGCAAAAAAACAAGGTAAAGGCGCTTGATGAGCTTTGCGCGGAATTTAATGTTCAATATGATGAAGTTGCTTATATGGGAGATGATTTTCCTGATTTATGTGTGATTGAGCGGGTGGGCTTATCTTGCGCGCCAAAGGATGCGATTGATGAAGTGAAAAATGCGGCATCAATTATTTCAAACTATGGCGGCGGAAGGGGCGCCGTTCGTGAATTTTGTAACTTTATTTTAAAAGCAAACAACATTACCTGGAATGACATTGTAAAAAACAACGAAACCCTGAAACAATAGGCCTAAGGGCTACAGTTCTTTTATGCTTTTTAAAATACGTATGGCTTCTGCCCGTTCTACCGGGGTAAAAGAGTCTTTTTTGTGTTCGTAACCGCCTGAATATATACCACTTTTTTGTTTAAAAATTCTTGCAACCGCAGATTCACCCCTGCCTGTTATTTTCCAGGTAAAAATAATTTCATCACTTGTGGAAGATAATTTTTCTATGACTGCTTCGCTGTTTAAAATTTTTGCCTGTTGTTTTACAAAGCCGCAAAAAGTATTATATACGTAATCTGCCGTATAATGATAGGTCTTGTCTGCAAAGAAATTTACGGTTATAAGCTTTGTCCATTTGTAAGAAGCCGAGTCTTCGCCAACTAAGTGATATATTTTAATCCATTGTTGGTCAGTGCCTTTAAAATACGAGCTGGTCCAGTTTTTGTCCAGTTCTATTGAAATCTTCTCTCCATTGGGTGTTGAGGCTTGTCCTTCATAACTTTTTTGCTCATTTGCAAATTTTTGAATTAGCGCTTCATATTTTACCTTGTTTTCTTGTGGCATAGAAGGAAGACTCATTGCTTTTTTGTAATACTCAATTGCAAGCGGGGTTAAATGCTGTGCTTGTTTAATATCCCCTAAAAACGTATATGCCATCCACTCGTTTGGAAATTTTTTGGTTGCAAGAATTAAAGTTTCTTCCGCTTCCTTAATTTTTCCAAGGTACCCATAGCTCATCCCAAGCGCGCAATATGCTTCGTAATTATTCGGGTTTATTTCAATCGCCTTTTTAAAATTGATAATTGCTGTGTTGTAATCCTTGCCGGTAAGGGCTTTTGAGGCGTGTGCCATATATGTTTTAAAATCATTTGCGGTGCTTGCAGGCTTTGCGGGAGGATTTGCGGCAAGTGCAAAATTTATGCCTCCAAATGTCAATATTAAAGCTGCCGTAAATAAAATTAAAAACTTTTTCAAAATAAAACTCCAAAAATGCTATTTTAATTTATTATATTCTTCATCTGAAACTTCTTCAAGCCATTCTGTGGAGCCGCCCTCAGAGGGCACTTCAATTGCAAGGTGTGAAAACCAGCTGTCTTTTGCTGCGCCATGCCAGTGTTTTGTTTCTGCAGGAATATTTACAACATCCCCCGGGTGTAGTTCCTGTGCGGGCTTACCCCATTCCTGATAATATCCTCGCCCGTCCACAACAATTAAAATCTGTCCGCCTTTGTGGTGAATATGCCAGTTATTTCTGCATTTAGGCTCAAATGTTACATTTGCAATTCCAACCTGTTCTTTTGAGAGCATATTCAAATAACTTTGTCCCTTAAAGTATTTTGCATAGGCAACATTCGGTTCGCCCACGGCAAAAACACCTGCAAATTTTGGAATCTCGGTTTTGTTGTCTGCTTTGTTTGTAAAGTCTTTTGCCATAGAATATCCTCCTGTTAAAAATATGAATGTTAAAAACGCCAGAACTAATCTTTTAAGGTGCATAAAATTCTCCTTTTCTTTTGATTATACCGCTTGGAGTTTGCTTTAAGTCAAATTTTCTCCAGGGGGATTATAAAGATATGTGTGATTTTTTTAACAATGCTTAACAATAGAATAAAAATGAGCAATTAATTTGAAGAGAAAAACTTTATTAATGTACAAGGAGTTTATTTTTTAGAGAGCAATTTTTATGAACGAAAGAGAATTGAATACATTATTTAATATAGTAACAGAGCCTGAACAAAATGCTTATAAATTGGACAGTGTAAAAAAGATGCAGGAAATTCAAAGAATTATAAGAGTTCTTGAAATTTCAAAAGCTCAGAAAGAAAGCTTTAAGCAGATTTCTGCACGCGGCCTTGTTGCTTTTAAAATGCTTGTAAGCAACAACTAGGCTTATCATTTTGGCTACAAATTCAAAAGGTGTCAAATTCAGCTATTAAGGCAAAAAGCTAGATATATGTTTCATACTCCTGAATTAAGCCTTCAAGGGTGATAGAAAGCTTATGGAAACTGTATTCCGTTAAATTCAGGCTGAATGCGTTATAGCCTTTTTTCTCCGGCCCAAAGAAAATTTCTGTAATGATATCAACCTTTGAAAAACCGGGGTAATTCACGGTAAGTCTCATAAGTTTATCATTTTTTCGAAGCTCAAAATATGATTGGTTAAATTCAACGGTATTATTTATATCTATCATTTTGCGCTTGTTTTCAACCTGAAGCTTGAATTTGTCAAACACGGGTTTTGTAACCAGTTCGCATTTTTTCTTAAACGCTTGTCTGAAAAGAATTGCGTTTCTTTCTTCTTCTTCGCTAAAATCCCCGATTTCAACATTTGGAAGATTTGGGTTTAATTTCTTTTGAATTAAAAGCTTGTCTATTGCTTTCGGGGTGGCCGCAAGCGTATTTGGCATGGTTGTAATTTCAGATGCAGCCTCGTCTTCGTGTGGCTCAATCTTAAACAACGTATCTTTTGTAAAATCTTCCCCGCCATCAGGCTTCATAAACAGGCCTTTTGTGGATGCATCCACATTTTTATGTTCTTTGATGTCTAATCTTCTCTCAATTATATCCTTGTGCTCTTCTTTTATTTCAACAATATCTTCTTCAACAGTTTCGGGCATTTTTTCATGCGCTACAAGAAGAACACTTGTCTGCCCTTTTGTTTTAAGGTATGTGTTTTCAAGCATCTCTTTTGTTGATTTAAAATCTTTATCGTTAATTTCAGCCACAGCAGCATTAACGCTGAAATCTATTCCAAGATTGTTATTGATTCTTTCAAACACGGCATAAGCCCCGTTCAGCTTTGTTTTTGGAAGGTAAATATAATATTTTCCATCTTGTCTTATTCCGACAGAATCATTCAATCTTACGGATTTTTTAATAATTCCGTTAATTAAGCCGCTTTTTTGAGCGAAGAATTTATCATCCGGCCCCACGAGCATCAGGCATGACGGGTTTTTATATTTAATCGCCGAATCAATCTCAGCATCCAAAAGCTGTTCGGCGTATTCTTCCGTGTAAAAACCTGTGTTGTTTTCAATGATGCCAAGGTTTGTTAAGAAATTATTTCTTGAATTTGTATTGATTGTAATTTCATTTTTTTGAATACACCAGATAACGCGAATTAAAAGTTCCCAATCGGCAATCGGGGTTTTAATTATGTCTGAAATTCCAAGGTCAAACGCGTCAATTAAAAATTCTTTTGTGCAATCTTCAGCGTATAAAAGTATCGGAATGTTTCTTAAAAGCTCGTTTGCTTTAATGTCTTTAATTGCATTTAAGCTGTCGCTATCGTCGCTTTTTGCGTGGAGCACTATAACATTTGGCATTGTCTGAAATAAGAATTCAACCGCATTTTCAAGGTTTGTTTCGACAATTTTGTCCCAATCTCTTAATAATACAAGTTTTGAAGAGATAACATTTATCGCATCAAACTTGTCTCCGATAATGGCTATAATGTTATTAAAGCTCATAACTATTTAAACACTCCGTATTTTTAAACTGTTCTATTTAAAAAAGAATACTATTAATTTACAAAAATGACAAATCTATAAAGTTTTGATAAGCTAATTAATTATGAGTAAGAAAAGTTTAACATATTTAATTTTAATTGTAATCGGAGCAACCCTCCTTAGAATCTGGCATTTAGACAAGCCGGAGGGAATGTGGAACGATGAATATTTAACATGGCGAATTGCAAATGCAAGGTTTTTTACGGATTTCTTTACGGCAATTAATTCAAATTGCCATGCCCCTTTGCATTATATCTATCTGAAAATTTGGATGGCAATTTTCCATGACACAGATAAATTCCTGAGGCTCTCTTCTGTTGTGCCCGGGGTTTTAGGGGTTATCACCATGTTTTTTGCAGGGCTTGAATTTAAGAAAAAAGACGGGTCAAATACAGCTGTTGTGGCCGCGTTTCTTGCCGGCATAAGTTCGTTTTTAATCTATTTTTCGCAAGAAATCAGGATTTATTCCCTTCTTTTCTTTATTACAAGTCTTGTTC
>CANSKM010000085.1 GCA_947647475.1 uncultured bacterium | reverse complement strand
GCTGTAATTGAGGCACCGCAAGGCGCCGTAACCTGAATTGGCGTCACAGAGCTGCAAACCTGGGAAGCTGCCACTCGGCTGGTTTAACACCCCGGATTGTGTGCTTGAAACATACTTAATATGTGGTGCCCAAGCCGCCAATTCCGCCTGGGTCGGCAATCTTCCCGCAGTTGTTCCTGTCGGTTTCCAATTTGAACAAATCGTATTTGCCGCATTCCACTGACAAACCGTCCTATTACACCCCGAATACGTAAATCCGTTTCCTGAAGCCTGGCAAGTCGTTGACGTTGCACCATTCCAACAGCAGCTTCCGCCTGAACAGCTTGTCCCAACATTAACATTCGTCACACCGGAAACATTAGACTTAGGCGTAGCCTTGCCATCCCCCGTATTTGACGGATTATACCTTGAAACACAAACCGCCTTGCCACCGTTTTGCGCCGCAGAAACATAAACGCCCCAATCGCCGCAATCGCTCTGGCTTGTCGGAGCACCGACACCACTGGACGAACCGTTACCGCCGGCTCCGCCGCCGCCACCGCCAGTGAGCTCAACATAAACATTCTTAATCGTGCTGTCAATATTCAGCGTATTCCCCGAAATCGTATGATTTGAAGAACTATACGCGCCAACAACCCCGGCACCGCCGCCGCCACCGCCTGATGCAATAATCAGGTTAATGGTTTTAGCATCACCGGGCACCGTGCATTCATTATTTGCAAACTGTTCCACGGTACAGCTGGCACTTCCGGCGTTATTATTCTTATTTGAAACGCCGCTGACATTAACATTTGCCTCGTTAAACTTCTTTGTCATAACCGGTGCTAAAGCAGCCAGCAACAAAGATGCCACCAACAAAGCCATCAACATTTCCACAAGAGAAAAGGCTTTGAGGGTTTTCAACCTTTCTAAGGGAGATTTCCCTTCATCCTTGCATTGCAAGGTTTTTGACTTTTTAAAAGCCAAAATTCCGCAACAGAAAATTGCGAAAAGTGCGCAAACGCACAATAAAACAATTTCGTTCATTTAAAATACCTTGTAACCTTTATTTTCGATAAAACAACTATAAACAACGTTACCACTAATATAACATATTTCATTCACATTTCAAGTTTGATAAGAATTCAAATTTGTTAAGAAATTTTAATATATTTATTTTTGGCACAAAGCCTTTTTATTTGTTTTAATTCGGGTAAATTTTTATTTTTTTAAAAAAGGGCTAAAGAGCTGATATAAAAATTTACACACGACAATTACAAAGTTTCACATATCCTTTTTTAAAGCATGGAGCATGGGGTTTGCTATATTTCCCGGATTGCCGCGCTCCTGTTAGTCGCTCGCAATGACGGTGTTCGTTAATTTCTATATACCGTTTTTCCATGGTTTTTTAAGGGGAAACTTTGTAAAAAAAGACTCTTTTTCTAGGCAAAAATAAACAAGGACGCCGAAATATACAGATTTTTCACCGCATACATAAGATTTCAAAAGAGTTTGTTGTTTTAAAGGTTAAATTTTAACGGGGACAAAAAATACATTTTTTGCAATTTATTTCTTATCTTCAAAGCTAAAATTTTAAAACCTGCGCAACATTCTTTGGCTTTGTTTTGTTCAATTGCTTTTAAAATACATAAGGCAAGATATTTTTGCGCCTTTGCGCTTCTTTGCGCTTTTGGCGCTTCGAAAAGAAAAATTTCCGTTTTATATCAGGCTTTTAGCCGCCAACTAAAGGCATCTTGCTGCTTACAAAAAGCTTTTAACCTCCTTTTTGTTTTTAATTACACACATTGCTGATATTAACAATATAGAGGGAGGGCGCCTTGTTTACCATTACCCGGGTGGGGAGTATTTTTACTGCCTGCGGTTTATGGGCTGTTCGATATAAATGCCCTCGCCGCCAAGGTATTGAGCTTTTGTGCCGTCGAGATAAAGATATACAGGGACATTTCCGGCATAGAGACCTGTTGTGCGGACAATTTGGTCTAAACGGGACTGAATTGACTGTGTGCCGCCGCCTTCGCCAAATTCTTTTGTCAAATTTATTATGATAGATTTTTCTTCTTCGTTCCTTTTAACCGAGATGAGCCTTGCATTTGAAGGAATTTCCGTGAAAATTCCCTGATGTTTTTCTTCATCCGTAGGGCCTTTCATCAAGAGCCCAAGGGCTGTATAGAGGGTTTTGTGTTTTGCTTTTCTTGAGACAAATTTTATCATGCCATCGTTTGTAAGAAACGCCACACGCACGTCCTGCATTGTGTTTTCAGCATTTTGATTTTCTTCTTTTGGCGGTTTATCCTGCGTTACGATGTTTTTAGCCTCGTTTGTGATGTTCAATTCGGGGCTGTAGCCTTCTTTTGCAAAGTATGTCCAGGCATAATAGCCTATGCAAAAAAGAAGCGTTACCGCAAGCGTTCTTATAAAAATTCCCATTTAAAACTCCTTGTTGTCATGCGGGTTTTCAGGTTTTGAAAACCTTTTTGCAAACAATCTTATTATCCGACAAAACGCCGATTGAGACAAGATTATTTTCAAAAACAAGGGCCAAGGGAGTATTTTCAAGAGGCTGCGGATTTTTTGAAGCAATTTCGCGGATCTTGGGAAAAGTTTCGGGCGCAAAGGCAACACCGTTTAACACAAGTTTGTATTCTTCAAAAGAAAGTGCGTATTTTTGAAGATTAATTGCCTCAAGCGGGCTTATGGCGTGAATTTTTGGGGATGTATCCGCAGAAATTTCTTCGATTTTTACAGAATTTTCAAGGGCGAAATTTCCGGCCTTCGTGCGTGTGAGAGCGGTTAAATATGCACCTGTGCCAAGCTTTTGGGCTAAATCCATAGCAAAAGTGCGGATATAGGTACCTTTTGAACAGGAAATTTCAAGTTCGATTTCAAAAGGCTCTGTAAAGTTTTGTAAATTTTTATTAACTTGGGACTCAGAGGCGATTTTTGCTTCATAAATCGTTACAATTCTTTTTGGAATTTCAACATCCTGGCCCATATTTTTACGCGCAAGGTCGCAAAGCTTTTTACCGTTAACTTTTATGGCACTGTAAATTGGCGGAACCTGCTCTATAGCGCCTGTCATGGATTTTAGAGCATCTTTGAGGTCATTTTGCGTGAAATTAGGAGTTTTTGCCTCGGTGATTTCGCCCTCCGCATCACCCGTTGTTGAAACATAGCCGAATTTTACCTTTGCACGGTAGGTTTTATCTGAAGACAAATAGTCCAAAAGCCTTGTCGCAGAGCCGACTGCAACCTGCATAACACCGTCTGCCAAAGGGTCGAGTGTTCCTGAATGCCCTATTTTCTTGATATTCAGGCGCTTTCGAAGCTTGTAAATCACATCGAAAGAGGTGATGCCCTTTGGTTTATAAATATTTAGGAAATAAAAAGGTGTTTTTAAGACACCTTCCTGCCCGTTTAAGGCGGGGTTGTGTTTTTTAACCTCTATTTGAGCGTCTAAATTTTCAACGGGGCTTAAAATCGATTCTGACGCTTCTGGTGAATTAGAATTTTTTAGCACACGGGAATTGTCGTTTGAATTTTCAGACACAGCTAAATTTCGCCCTTTGAAATCTGGTCGATAAGCTTTGTAATCCTGAGGCCGCGCTCCAAAGATTCATCCAAAATGAAATTTAATTCGGGCGTGTGGCGAAGGCGAATTCGCTGACCGACCTCGTGACGGATTTTCGGGGTCACTTTTTTAAGCGCATCAACGGTTTGCTGCTTTTTATCCTCATCCGCCATGACGCTGTAAAAAACTTTTGCATAGGAATTATCATGAGAAACCTCAACGTCAGTGATAGAGACAATTCCCACGATATGCGGATCTTTCACTTCGCGAAGCAAAATGTCTGAAATTTCTCTCATTAGGGCTTTTCTAACCCGTTCATTTCTAAGTGTCATGGTGTAAATCCTTGTTTGCCTGTCAAAACTTGAGGGCTAAAGTACTTAAAAAGTGCAGATAGAGCGCCTTGAGCCCCGGATTTTAAAGAGGAGAAACTCGGAAACTAAATAAGCGAGCTTCTTTCAACCTCTTTTGTAGTTGAAACTTCAATGATATCGCCTTCTTGAAGATCATTAAATTTGGAGAACGAAATACCGCATTCAAAGCCTTGGGCAACCTCTTTAACGTCGTCCTTAAAGCGTTTCAGCTGATTAATTTCGCCCTTGTAAATTTCTTCGCCGTTTCTTTTAACGACAGCAGTTTTAGAGCGAACAATTTTGCCTTCAAGAACATAGCAGCCAGCGATTTTGCCGGTTTTTCCAAATGTAAATATCTGGCGAACCTCTGCCGTACCGAGTTCAACCTCTTGAATTTCAGGCTCAAGAAGAGAAAGCATGGTCTTTTCGACATCTTCCAAAACCTGATAAATAATATCATATTTTTTAATTTGAACAAATTCTCTATCTGCAGCAGCAAGGGCATTTGCATCTTCTTTAACGCTGAAACCGAGAATTATCGCATCACTTGCCGATGCAAGCATAACATCAGCTTCTGAAATATCGCCAACACCAACGTGCATGATTTTTGGAATAATTTTGCTTGATTTCACATTTTGAATAGCCTGTGAAACCGCCTCTGCAGAGCCGTTTGTGTTTGCTTTGATAATCAAATTCAAATTCTTGATTTCATCATTTGCAAGCGTTTCTTTCTTAACGTGCGAAACAGCCATAGCTTCAAGCCTGTTGATTCTTTCCTTTTGTTTTCTTTCGGAAACAATCTGCTTCATCACTTTTTCGTTTTCAACAACTTCAAAGAAATCACCTGCCTGCGGCACTTCATTAAGACCCAAAATCTCAACAGGAGTTGAAGGACCGGCTTCTTTAACCCTTTGGCCCGAATCATCAAGTAAAGCCCTTACTTTACCGCCCACAGTGCCTACAACAATTGAATCTCCAACTCTGAGTACACCGTTTTGAACAAGCATTGTCGCAACAGGGCCCTTACCCTTATCAAGATTTGCTTCAATTATAACGCCGCGGCCCGGACAATCCTTCACAGCCTTTAATTCCTGCATATCCGCAACAAGAAGGATGTATTCAAGAAGTTCATCAATCCCCTTGCCTTGAATAGCTGAAACCTTCACACAGATTGTATCTCCGCCCCAATCTTCAGGAACAAGACCATATTCTGTCATCTGCTGTAAAACCTTATCCGGATTAGCTTCCGGCTTATCCATTTTGTTTACCGCAACAATAATCGGCACATTGGCAGATTTTGCGTGGTTAATAGCCTCAATTGTCTGAGGCATAACACCGTCATCTGCCGCAACAACCAAAATAGCGATATCGGTTGATTTTGCACCGCGCGCACGCATCTGGGTAAATGCTTCGTGGCCTGGTGTATCGATAAATACAATCTTTTTATCATCCTGCCAAACTGTGTAGGCACCGATGCTTTGGGTAATTCCGCCAACCTCGGTTGAAACGATTTTATGCTTTGAAGCACGAATGCTGTCCAAAAGCGTTGTCTTGCCATGGTCAACGTGGCCCATGATTGTAACAACCGGAGCGCGCTTCACAAGCGATTTTTCATCCGCTTCTAAGAAAATTTTGTTCTTTTCTTCTTTTTCGGTTTCTTCCTCGATAAAAGCTTCGATATCCTCATCCAAAGGTTCAATATCAAAGTTTATCGCAACTTTTTGGGCCGTTTCAACGTCAATGGGCGAATTTACGGTCACCATAATTTTTTCCATCATAAGAAATTTGATAATCTCGGCAGGCGTTTTCTTAATCTTATCAGATAACTCGCCAACGGTCATCGGACGGTTGATTACAACCTGTGTCACTTCTTCAACAGGCGCTTCCTCTTGAACATGCTTTTTATGCTTAGATTGCACAGCCTTTTCAAGACTGATTCTTTCCTGTTCTTCTTCCTTATTTTTATAATTTTTGTCTTTTTTCTTCTTTTTATTTCTATAATCCTGATTTGCATACATATCAGGAGAAATTATATGTCTTTTAATAGGCGCCTTTGGAGCTTCTGCCGCAGGCTTTTTAGAAGCCGCTTTTGAATCCTTTTTATCATCAGCTTTTGCTTCTTCCTTGGCAGATTTTCCAAAATTTTTACGCGTCAAGGAAGCAATATCAGGGATTTTATTTTCATGCTGATGTGCATTGTGCAACGGGCGAGCTGCAGGACGTGCCTCTTCTTTTGGTGCGGCTTTTGGCGCAGGACGCACAATTTCAAGCCTCGGTCTTTCTTTAACTGTTTCAACCACAGGCGGCTTCGGCTTTTCAATACTTGTTTTTGTAACTTTTGTTACAACAACTTTCTGCTCAACCGCTTCTTTACTTTCTTCCTTAGCTTCTTCTTCGACAGGTTTTTCAACCTTTGCCTTTTTAACGATAAAAGCCTTCGGCTTTGCTTTTTTTTCAACAGGAGCAGTATAGTGAGCCTTGATTTTATCAATATTACCTTGCGAAACCGTAGCACTGTGCGACTTGAACACAATATCAAGCTTATCTTTTGCTGTTTCCATTAATTCTTTGGCTGTTATGCCTAATTCTTTTGCAAGTTCGTGGACTCTCATTTTGCTCCAATTTTATATTTTAACAATTAAACAATACCACAAGCAAAATTTTAAGTACAGTATCTGGCGCAAAAGCCTGATTTAAAAGAGCTTTAAGCATTTTACGCAGCGCAAAAGCAACAACTATTCATAAATTTCCTGAATTTCAATTTTTTCAATAAAGCTTTTATCTTTAAAAACATCGTTAACATCGGAAAGTTTTGAGCTCGATAAAATCCTCAATTTTATAACAATTTTGCTTCCGTTTTCATCATTTGTAATTTTTCGTTCAATCTTTTGG
>CANSKM010000084.1 GCA_947647475.1 uncultured bacterium | reverse complement strand
GGGCAATATCATCAAACTTTAAGCCAAAGCCTGATGCAAAATTTATTAATTCTTTTTCTCTTTCAGCAGAAATTTCCATTTTTTACACACACTTTTGAATATAGGTAATTAAATCCAATATCACATTATTGCCGCTTGTAAAATAAAATAGGTAATAATATGCAACAGGGAGCGCAAAAACGTATGAATCCGCTCTATCCAAAAGGCCGCCATGCCCCGGAAGAATGTTACTTGAATCTTTAACGCCCGCATCTCTTTTGATTAAAGATTCGGATAAATCTCCAAACTGCGCAAAGAGGGTAATCAAAAGGCCGCCAACAACTGCTTCCAAAAGACTTAAATTTGTATAGAAAACACCGAACGCGGAAACAAAGATTGCAAACAAACCGCCGCCAACAGCACCTTCTACAGTTTTTTTCGGGCTTATAACCTTTGAAAGCTTTGTTTTTCCAAATTTTGAACCGAAATAATATGCCCCAATATCAGTTGCAACAACAATCAAGAAGGTATATAAAAGATAGTAAAGACCATCGTTTAGCCCCGGAACAAAGAAATTTACACTTTCAGAATTTATTTGCCTTAAAAGCAAGATGTGACAAGGGAGCCAACCCCCGTACATAAACCCTAAAGTTGTTGTTGCAACGTTTGCAATGTATGGCTGGCGGCCCATAAAAAGAACAACCAAAAACGATGCCATAATCGCAAAAGCAAGCACACAAGGGACTAAATCAAACCGCCTGAAAAATATCAAAAGGCCAAAAACAAGACTTGTCGCGCAAATTATCGAAAGGCTCGGGTGAAACCCTTTGTTTCTTAAAATGTGTACATATTCTCTTGCCGCAAGGAAAAGTACGCCCATTAAAAAACAGAACAGAGGCACTCCGCCTGCGATAATACACACGAGGGAAACAATAGAGATTATAAAGCCCGTAATGACTCTTGTGACTTTATTTTGCTTGTTTTCTGCGGATACTTCTTCCATAATTAAACGGTCATAACCTCTTTTTCTTTTTCAGATACAATATCATCAATCATTTTAATATATTTATCGGTCAACTTTTGAACGGAATCCTGTGCATCGCGAACAGCATCTTCCGGCATATTTTCAGCCTTTTCAAGCTTTTTAATATCATCCGATAAATCACGGCGTACGTTTCTGATTGCAACTTTTGCGGTTTCGCCCATTGCCTTAACATCTTTTGAAAGTTCTTTTCTTCTATCAGCCGTCAAAGGCGGGAACACAAGGCGAACAACCACACCGTCAGAGTTTGGCGTAATTCCTAAATCCGCTTTAATTAAAGCTTTTTCAATTTCTTTTACAATTGTTTTATCGAAAGGCGCAATCACAAGCGTAGTACCGTCTTGCACAGTAACTTGAGACAATTGTCTTAATTTTGTAGGAGTTCCGTAATAATCGATTAAAACTTTTTCCAAAATAAGCGGGTTTGCCCTGCCTGTCCTGATTGTCACAAGCTCTTTTTTAAGCTGTGCAATACATTTTTCCATTTTATCGGTTCCTTGAGTTTTAATTTCATCTACACTCATTGAAAATCTCCTACTAAAGTGCCTACGTTTTTATTGTCTAAGATATTAATTATGCTGTCAGAAAGCGCAAAATCAAATACCACAATGGGTATATTGTTCTGTTTACACAATGAACAGCTGGTTAAATCCATAACTTTTAAACCTTTGATAATCACATCATCATATGTAATTTTATCAAACTTTTTGGCTTCGGGATTAATCCTCGGATCATCCGAATAAACGCCATCCACACCATTTTTTGCCATAAGCATGGCTTCAGCACCAATTTCAGCCGCACGAAGAGCAGCAGCTGTATCCGTTGTAAAGAACGGGTTTCCGGTTCCTGCAGCAAAAATTACCACGCGGTTTTTTTCAAGGTGACGAATGGCTTTAAATCTGATATAGGGTTCTGCAATTTTATTCATCGTAATTGCAGACTGAACACGGCATGACACACCGAGTTTTCTTAATTCTGACTGCAGTGCAATAGCATTCATCACCGTTGCGAGCATTCCGACATAATCGCCTGAAGCTCTGTCCATTCCAAGCTTTGAAGAATTTTTCATCCCGCGGAAGATATTCCCGCCCCCGACAACAACGGCAATCTGTACACCGAGGTCATGCGCTTTTTTAATTTCCGTTGCAATCATCTCAACAGGTTTTGGGTCAATCCCAAATTCCTGTTCCCCAAGAAGCGCTTCACCACTTATTTTGAGCAAAATCTTTTTATATTTTAAATCTTTTTCCATAATATTATTCTTTTAAAATCCTAATTCAAAAAGACACCGATTAAAACTATTATACTAAAAAATGGCCCCGATGTATAATCTTTTGTATAATATTATTATGGATTTAGGATGTAAAAAAGCGAACGATTTAATTTCAAAAAACCCTGAAGTTTCAAGGGCTGCAGCGCGCGCTATTGTTGAAAACTCAGATATTGAAACATTTAAAAAACTGACAGAAAAATCAGAATTTTTATTTGATTTTATAAAAGAAAAAATTGTAAAAAACCTCTGCGCCGCGGTGAATGCGGGAAATTTGCAAAACGTTTTCAAATTCACAAAAATTTACAGTTTTGATTTTGAAAACTTTATTGTAAATTCCTGGGTAAAATTTGCAAATGAAGATTTAACGGATGAAATTTTAGAGTTTTTTGAAAAAGGCGACGACGGGCAAAAGGCTTATGCTGCAGCGTATTTTTGCCAAATAAACGACCCTGTTGCAATAGAATATTTGGAAAAATTTGCATTTTCAGACTTTGAACCTTTGGCACAAAATTGCGCCATGGCTTTGAATAAATTCGAGGATGAAAAACTTTACAACGAAGCCGTTTCTGCAATCAGTGTCAATATTTCAGACCCGGCCTGCAGCAAAAATTTTAACATCGAAGATGATTTTGAAAAATATAAATATATAAATTTTCTTGTTTCATATGGCAAAAAGACCGCGTTCAGCGCGCTTTTTGAACACTTTAAAAACACCTGTGCCAAAAGCTTTGCTGCTTCAAGCATTTTATATTTAACCCCTCTTTTTGAACTTGTTGAAGCGGGCAAAACAAAAGAGGGGCTTGAAATTTTCGATACAATTTTAGGGGCGTATCCTGAAGAAATTTCGCTTGAAACGGTTTCTGATTTTGAAATTTTTAAATTTGTAAAATTTCTTTGCAAAATGTTAAGCAAAAATACGGAAGCCGAAAACATAAGCCCTGCCTACATTCAAAGAATTCTTTTAAAGGCAAAATATAAATTCAACCTGATTTCAAGGGAAGATGTTTACACATTCGACCTTTCAAAAGATGTTAAAAAAGAAATTACAAACATAAGCGAATTTTTAAACACTGTTGAGACGGATTTATTTAGCAGCCTTGAAAATGAACTTTGTATCGAAAAAGCAGGCAAAGACAGGGTTCTTGAAGCGTATGATGTTATTTTGAATTTCGGCAAAAAAGAATTTGCATCAAAAATAGCTGAAACCGTTTCAAATACGGATTTTGAGGATATAATTTCAGAGGGCATAAAAATTCTTAAAACCTTTGGAAAAATTGATTTAATTGAAAAAGAGACAATTTTAGACAAGATAAAAAACCAAAACCTAAAGGCTTTAACAGAGAGTTATTTTACATAAAGCACCATTAACTTGTTTTATGCGCCTATTTGCGCCCTTAAAGCCTGCAAAACCTGAAGGTCTTAAAATCAAAACCCAAGATTTTTACACACCAAGCATTGCAAGCGGATTATCAATTGCATATTTCATTGCGTTTTTGAAGGACTTAATTTTTTCAACAAAATCTAAAATCCTGTCTTTTGGGGCTCTTGATGTTATTTCAAGTTTTTCAGGCGAAAATAAAATAAGCTGGGATTGGTTTTTGCCGATTGCTTCGTTTATATCGCCCCCAAAAAGGTTGAAGCCGCCCTGCACGCCTTTTGGAATATATGCAGCATCAAAACCGGCGTCTTTAAAGGCTTTTTGATATAAAAGCTCCAGCATGGCGTTTCTTTCCGCCTTCGGAAGCGCTTCAAAACCGGCCTGAGTCATTCTGTCGGTTATAAAATCCGTAGTTTTTCCAACAAAAGCTTTGTATGTATTTTCATCCACAAGAGCCACTTTTGTCCCGGAATCCAGCTTTATTGGGATAATACTCCCCTGGATTTGCGCAAAGTGCGCTGCCACCTTGCTATCGGGGGTCAAATAAATTCCTGCGCCGAGCTCTCTTGCATGTTTATCAATCTGTTTTGAAACATAGGGCGTAAAGCCGTTTTTATAAACCTTACTTGCCTGGGTTGTGCCATGGTACATTGTTTGTGCCACATCAAGAACATCTTTCGGGCATTCAGAAATTATACCTTTTGGCCTTACAGCACTATATAATTTATAGCCGAAAACATTTTGAAGTTCCTCTATTGCCTTGCCCTCATCGGACCACCTTGCTTCATAATCCATTTTATTAAATCTGAAATCGTCAAGAAAATCTCTGATTATTTCCGCAGTACGTTCATTTTGAGTTTCAAATTCATGGCTTTTATCGTAAACAACAACTTTTTCACCGCTTGCAAGCGAAGTTTGCATTTCGTTTACATACTTTTGCAGGTTTTTTCTTAAAGTTGAAAGCGCTTCCACAACCTTACTATCAGGCTCCAGAGCATTTTTTTGAATTATATCTTCCACGCTGTCAAGCGCATCTGCAAGCACGGTTGAATTCTTTTCAGACCTAAACATTGCTAAAATATCTTCAAATTTTGTTGCATAGTTCTCACCCTGCTTCGCTAAAAGCCCCTCCAGAAGCTCCGCACCCTTTTTATAGGCCGGGTTTACAATTTCGCTTGTTCCCCTTAAAACTTTTGCAGCCTTAGCAGGGTCTCGCCCGATTGAAATAAGAGCGCCCGCTGCAAATGCTGCAGCATAAAATAACGCGCTCATTTTGGCGAAATCTTTAACCTTGAATTTCTTTTTATCCTTTTTGCCTGAAAGCTCAACACTATCCGGGCTTTGCCCAAGCTTTACGACCTGCCCTTTTTCTGCGGTTTTGCCGCTATTTTGCAATTTTCCGCTAAAGCTAACGTTATTATTTACGCCAAATTCCATTCCTTTGTTTCCTTTTTAAATTTTATTAAGCACAAAAAAGCTTTATAAAATTATAAAAACAAAAATTGACCAAAAATTGCCAAAAAAGCCGGAGGTTTGCACTTTATAAAAAAAATATAAAACACAAAAACGCGCGCAAGGGGTAAAATTATAAAATTTCATCCTCGCCAAATTCAACGCCGCCTTCAGAATTCAGCTGTTCTGCGCCATCGTTTGTTTTTTCTTCTTCACTATTATCCGAAAAATCGCGTTTTTTGTTTCCTTCAACGTGTTTTGCGTTGTTATCAAGCTTAATATACCTTGCATCTTCCCAGCGAAGGTCGATATATTTAATCTTTCCGCCATATTTGCTTTGTGCCTCAGGCAAAATCGTTGCAATCCACTTGGTTCTGTTGTAAATCGATTCGTTAATTTCCCCTAAACGCAGCATAATATCGCCGATTTGGACATAAACATCCTTCGGGTTTCTTAAATCCACATATTTAACATCTTTTTTTGCATAGGCTTCAATCGTTTTAATGAGCTTTAAAATCTCATCCACACGCTTTTTATCCCACTGTTCGTAATCATCCCCCCGAATTCCGTAGGTTAAAATCTTTGTTGCTTTGAATTTTTTCGGGATAGGCATATATTCACGGTCGATAAAAACGCCGTCAATTGTAATGGCTGAAATCGGCTCCGTTTGAAGGTTCGGGGCGATTAAAAAAACAGGAACACGCTCTTCCACTAAAACATTTAAACGCGCCGGAAACCAATATCGCCGAACATACACCTTTTTTATGGGCTGCAATTGGGTAATATTTCGCTCAAGCTCTCTTGTATCAAGCCTGAACACCTGTGTGTGCGGAAGCTGGGTCTGCTTTACAAGGTCAACAATTTTATACTTCGGTGTAATTAAATTTCCCTCAATTTTTACAACGGAATCATCCGCCATTGCAAGCAGCATCGGGTCTATAAACCACTGCGGAAGCTTCAGGGTCCAAATTCCAAACCAGATAAAAAGAAAAATAAGCCCCACTCTTACAAGTGCCCTCAGGTTTCTTATGGCATTTTTCGCAGAGATAATTCTGCGCCTCATTTTGTTTGCGCGCAGTTTTCTTCTGTAATAATATTGCTGCTGTTGGTTGTTGTTTATCATCTGCCGCCCAAAACCACTCCCGAAGCTATTTTGAGGCCGTATTTAAAACAAGCTGCACAAGATTATCATAGCTTATCCCCATTGCCTTTGCTTGGGCCGGAAGGTCTGATAAATCCGTCATGCCGGGGTTTGTGTTTATTTCTAAAACATACGGAATATCGTTATACACAAGAAAATCCACCCTTGAAACGCCGGAGCAATCACAAGCTTTGTGTGCCAAAACCGCCATATCCTGAATTTCTTTTGTTAAAGTGTCGGATAATTGCGCAGGGAGAATAAATTCGGTCATTCCTTCCGTATATTTTGCCTCAAAATCATACCAGAGAGTTTTTGTTCTGAATTCCAAAATAGGCGTGGCAAAGGTTTTTCCTTTTTCAACATCTTCTAAAACGCCGACTGTGATACTTGTCCCTTGAAGATATTCTTCCAGAAGAATTTTCTTATCGGATTTTTGGGCAACCTTCAAGGCCTCTTTTAATTCTTCAATATTATCAACCTTGCTCATCCCGATGCTTGAGCCTTCAGCAGAGGGTTTTACCATTAAAGGAAATTTAAGCCCCTTAACCTCGGCCTCAATATCAAGCTTTTCATCATATTTTACGCAAACAGATTTTATAATATTAAGCCC
>CANSKM010000083.1 GCA_947647475.1 uncultured bacterium | reverse complement strand
AGCGTCGATTTCGATAACATCAAGCCCCGAAGCATTTGTAATATCAAGGCAACTCGGGCATTTCTGGCATGGGGTCAAAGTCGGCCCTTCGGCACAATTTAAAGATTTAGCGAAAATCCTTGCGCAGGAAGTTTTTCCCGTTCCCCTAGGCCCTGCAAACAAATAAGCATTAGCAATTCTGTTTAATTCAATAGCGTTAGAAAGCGCCCTGACAAGGCTTTCCTGGCCCACAACATCCTTAAAGCTTTGCGGGCGATATTTTCTAAACAATGGCAGATATTTTTCGCTCATAAAAATATTATATTATAAAATTTTTCGCATGCGCCAATTATAAGATTTTTATCTTAACAAGCGCCCTTTTTAAAGGCCCAAAGAAAACCGAAACCAAAGGACCAACCATAAGCGCCGTAATCACGGTTCCTTCCCGAATTCCTTCCACTCTGTGCAGAAAAACAAGTCCCAACAAAATCGCTATAACGCACTGTGCAACGTCAAAAATCAGCTTTGCCTTGCCGAATTCAAACCCGAATTTCTTTGAAACCGCCCTCACAGCGCCCTCTCCGGGAATATAAATTAAATCTGCAATAATTTCAAGCGCAACCCCGAACGCTAAAATCGCAGCGCCCAAAACCAGCATTATAAACTGCTTATAGTACACATCGGAAACAAAAAAGCTTGCAAGGTGCATCCCAAGGTCGATAAAAAGCCCGAAAAAGAAAATTACAAAAAACTGGCAATAATCTCTCTTTTGAAACTCCCTGCCCAGAATCACCCTCTGGAAAAGGATAAAGAACGAATTCACAATAAATGTCGTCGTTCCGAAAGAAAGATGCAAAATAAAAGTCAAAACATACGGAAAACTGCCTATAGGGCTTGTTCCAAGGTATGCCGAAGTCCCGATTGCAATGCCGAGCGCCGTCAAAAAAAGCGCCGCAAGAAACAATAAAATTTTCTTAACTAAAATCATACCCCTATATTATCCCACAAAGGGTGAAAAATGATACAATGGTTTTATGAAAAATGTAGGAATAATAGCTCCTTCGGGCTATATTGATGAATTTGAAAAGCTCTATGAAGCCCAAAAACTCTTGTCGGGCTTTGGAATCAGCGTAAAAATTTTTAAAAGCTGCAGCGAAAAATTCAGATATATGGCAGGTTCAGACACTTCCCGCCTTGAAGACCTGCACTCTGCCTTTCTGGACCCTACAATCGACACCATAATCTGCGCCCGGGGCGGCTATGGGGCACTTCGCCTTTTGGATAAAATCGATTACAATATCATAAAAAATAACCCGAAAAAATTCATCGGAAGCTCTGATATAACAGCACTTTTGGTCTCAATTTACAAAAAAACGGGCCTTGTAACATATCATGCAAAAATGGCCCTAAACGGCCTTTCCAAAATGGGCGAGCGGGAATTTTTAAAATATAAAAATGCAATTGAGCAAAATTTTTACACAATGCCCAAATTCCACTGTAGCGAGCGCGTTTGGAAACAAGGCGGCCTGTACCCGGGCGACGGGTCAATTCTTTGGGGCGGAAATTTGGCTACAATTGTTTCCCTGTTTGGCGCTCCGCCTGAAAGCTACATCCCAAACGAAGATATAGTCTTGTTTTTAGAGGATATAAACGAGCCGGATTATAAAATAGACAGAATGTTGACCCAAATTTTAAGGAACAAACCCCTGAAAGAGCGGATTAAAGCGGTGATTTTCGGCGAATTTATTTCAAAAGGCGAAAACGGCGCGCAAACTTCAATCGGCTCGGACGGCTTTTTAAACGAAATTTTAAAAGAATTTACAGATGCCCTAAATGTGCCCTATGCCTTCGATATGAGCATCACCCACGGCGAAAACAACACTGTTGTCCCCATAGGAATGAAAATCCTGTAAACCCGTGCCACACTTGCCACCGGGACGTTTATAGGCTCAAAACCCCTGCCGCGCAATAAAGAAAAGGGATGCGAAGGTTACAAAACGCATCCCGAAATAAGTTGTTTATCGTAAATTTCCGCACCACGCCAGGGTTTTAAATCGACGTGCTTTTGTACTCGATAATCACAAAGCCGTCGCCTCCGCGCGCGCCCGTGCCGTTAACACCGTCAACGATTGCACCTCCGCCGCCTCCGCCGCCAAATAGGCCCTGTTTACCGTGCGCTCCGCCTGTCTGTGCGTTGCATTCCATTGCAGAAGTTATGTTTCCGCCGCAGCCGCCCGCAGAAGGCCCCGCAAACTTGCCGTCCCGGTCCTTGACAAACGTCGCATCCGTACCGTCCTCGTTTTTGTAAAGGTACTGCATAAAGCCGCCAATTCCGCCGTAGGTGTCACTTCCTGCCTTTCCGTTAACAGGGGCATCCTCGTTTTCCGCATAGTTGCCAAGCTTGTTTCCGGCCGCGTCAATCAAAAGTTTCACGGCCCCGTGCACCCCTGCGCTCATCCCGCCGTCGTTTCCGCGAATGCCACCTCGTGCCTTACTTGTCTCGGTTTTGTTTCCGCCAACTTCATACGTAACGCTGGTTTCGCCGCCGTTTGCCCCGTCAACGCCGCGCCCGATGTGGATTGTCATCTCTGTGCTCGGCTTAATGTTTATCCTTTTAGAGATAAATTCGCCCGCAGTGCCGCCTCCGCCGTTTGAGCCGCCGTATTCAATGTATATATAGCCGCTTGCGCCTGCTGCGCCTATCCCTGCTGATTCTGCGCTTGTTGTGGTGCCTGCGCCTCCGCCTCCGCCTGCTCCGTAGGCATTTGTAAGGGGTGAAGTACCGTTTTTAACGCTGTTTCCGCCTGTGCCGCCAAGAAGTTCGGTCAGGTCTTTAAATTGGGAGTTTCCGCCCTTGCCGCCAAAGCCTGACGAGCTTGCAAGGTTCCCGACACCCCCTGCGCCGTATCCTGCAAGGGTTCCAAAGTCTTTGTTCAGCCAATTGCCGTCCCCTGTTGTGTCCGGGGCTTTTACAAGGCTAACGGGCCTTTTTGCCCCTCCTTGGGATTGAACAGTGGCTGATGATGTATATTGGCCGGGGTTTCCGCCCAAAGCAGTTGCAATGATTGTGCCTGAGGCACTTCCGCGGCGAATATAGGTTGCACCGCCTGTGTTTCCTGCTTTTCCGGCTGTTGTTTGGGTGGCGCCGCCTTTGCCTACTTCAAAATAAAGGGTTTCTCCAGGGGTCACAGCTACTTCGCCGATTGTGATTTGGCCTGCGCCCCCGCCCCCGCCGCCGTTTGCAGGCAAGCTGTAGTCACATTTCAACGCAGGATAAGTGTAATACAACCTCAACGCCCCAGGCTTACCATTGGTGCCAACGCCGCCACTAGCGTGACCATCACCCCCATTACAATAGACAGTATTAGTTCCAGAAATCCAAATAACAGAGCTGATTTTTCCACCAGTGTTACTCCCTGCGTCCGCTCCAGATGTACCACCGTATCCGCCACCTCCTCCGCCGCCACTTACCCCGCTACCATTTTTACCGTTTTGGCCCTTGTTAATGCCGATAGAAGAGCTTAAAAAAGTAGCTCCGCTCCCTCCGTTACTTGCACCATTTCCGTTTCCAGTTCCTCCACCACCTCCACCGCCATAACCTCCTCCTCCGCCACCTGAACCAGATACACCACCACTACTAACATAGGTGCCACCACCTCCACCACCTCCACCGCCAATTTGAAACAATATAGTCCCAGAGGTTCCAGATGTTGTAGAAATCGTAGTTGGGCCCCCACCACCTCCACCACCTCCACTATCTAGTCCATAAATATTTATACCACCACCTCCCCCTCCGCCTCCCCAGATACTGCCACTTCCACCCGTGCCACCAGTTTTGCTGCTTAAGGTGTTTGTTTCACCACCAAGAGCAAGCGTATTTCCAACAGTACCATTTTGACCATTGATTGTTGTGCTAGATTTGTTGTATCCGTCTCCGCCTTTTCCGCCGTAAGTACCTCCACTTGCACCATAATTAGTATTATATCCGCCTCCGCCGCCAGCAGAATAACCTCCAGCCAATGCATCATATCTTGAATAGCCAGCCCCACCGCCACCTCCACCAATTTTTACATAAATTGTCGAGGGTAAACTACCTTGCACTTGTATGTTTTTAACATATCCACCAGAGCCACCGCCAGAGCCTCCGTATGAATTTCGTGAGCCTCCCCCGCCGCCTCCGCCGCAGGCGGTGACAGAAACTGCCACTTTGCCGGGGGTGTAGGTCTTGCCGTCTGAAACGCCAGTCCAGCTTGAAACTCCGCTTGCAAGACATTTTTCATCAACCGCAGGAACAGCTGTTGCCGTGCTTGGAATTGTAAAGGCATGCTCGCCTTCTGTTAAAAAATCTTTATATGTATTCCCGTCACCACCCGCAGGAATAGTCGCAGTGCCGTTTCCCACCCCGCCAGAGGCTCCGCCGCCCCCGCCGCCAATCATGAAAATGCGAAGTTTTGTAACGCCTTCAGGAACTTTCCAGCTTTGAATTGATGAAGGGTTTGAAAAGACCGCATCGCCCTTCACAGCGTTGCCTCCGGCCCCGCCTGCACCCATCATGGTTAATTTTATTGCGTTTACGTCGTATGGAACGTTGAAAACACTGTCCTCCGTGTAAACTTGGACAATTGCATCTTTATCATACTGTGCGGCGCCAACACCTGAAATGTTAATTTTTGTTTCATCCATGCGTTTTGTCATGACAGGGGCCAAAGCCGCAAGCAGCAAGGATGCCACCAAAAGCGCCATAAGCATTTCCACAAGCGAAAATGCGCGCTGCAAGATTTGAGGCAAAAATGCCTCCGAACAACTTTTCTTCATAATAAACAATTTCCCTAAATTTCTATTTAATACAACAACTTTTCATACTAAAATTAGATGTAACTAATTGTATTCTATATTCATTACGTCAACTTGTCAAACAAAAATATGTCTTATAAGAATATGTTTCATTTGGGAAAAAGTAGCTAAGATATAATAACAGCAGGCAAAAAAGGGCATTTTATGACAGAACCCGTTAATGTTAAAAAATTATTAGGCGGCAGGATAAAAGAAATAAGAAAACTCCGAAAAATCACGCAGGAGCGCCTTGCAGAGCTGATTGACATTGAACCCAACAATGTTTCAAAAATTGAAAACGGAAAAAATTACCCTTCGCCTGAAAATTTGGCGAAAATCGCACGAGCACTGAATATCGAAATTCACGAACTCTTTATATTCAACCACCACAAGCCTATTGAGGAAATTAAAAGCTATGTCATAAGAGAGGTCGAGCAAAACGACAATTTGGCCAGAACCCTGTTCAAGTTTTGCCAGGCCACAAGGCAGGCATAGAGAGGGTTTTAGTTGTTTATTGTTTTTTGTTTAGTAGAATTTTAATTTTGATGTTATAGGCTGATTATACTCTGTTTTATTGATAGAACGGGCATCCACAATCGGCGCGGGAGGCATAATTGACCACTTGAAAAGTGCCGTTTGCATGCGGCGGAAAAACTTGTCCAACCACGCGATTTTAGTGGCTTTCGGGACATTATGCTTTGCTTCATAAAGGAATGTTTCAGAAAGCATATCTTCCTTGCACTGGTGCAGATTTTCAAGGCGCCAAATGACCTCATCCAAGAATTCATAAGGCATTAGGGCATCTTCCGCAAGGAGCGGTTTGCCTGTATTCGGGTCTATGGCAAGCTCTGCGCCCGGTGGCTTCAGCAAAATCTCCTCAGGAATTGCGTTTTTAACCAATCTATTTTTATTCAGCCATCTTGCAAGGGCAAAAAGTTTTGTTTTCGTGACATCTGCAATCGGGGCAAAGCCGCCTGACATGTCACCATTAATTGTGGCGTAGCCCATATAAAGTTCGGATTTGTCGGAAGTCGCAATTGGCAAGGTTTTTGGGAATTCGTTTGCAATTCCCCAAAGAATCATCGCGCGGCTTCGGGCCTGAATATTATCCTGCGTTAAAGACGCCTGAAAACGGTCCTGCCACACGGTTTCAACTTTTTCAAATACACTGTCAAGCGCGCCTTTGTTGGTTTTGAACATATCCATAATCGGGATTTCCGCATAGTGCACGCCTAAACGGGTGCACAATTCTTTAGCGTCGGATTTGCTGGCCTCGCTCGTAATTTTGGATGGCATAGAAACGGCAAAAATGTTATCACGTCCGAGAGCGTCAGCAAGCAAAACGCAAGTGACAGAAGAGTCCAAGCCCCCTGAAACGCCCAAAACCGCCCTTTTAAAGCCGTTTTTATGGAAGTAATCCCGGATAGATGTAGTGATAGTCATATATGCACGCTCTAAATCAGGCTCATAATCAAGGCTGAAGGCCTTTTGCGAGTTTAGAGTTTTTTCCAGACCGTTCGGAAGGGGGTAAATACGGTTAATTTCCGCACTATTCTTGGCTTTCGGGTTTGGCTGTACTATGAAAAACTGCTCCTCGAAAGACTTTGCACGTGCCAAAATAGCCCCATCGGCACCATACAAGCGGCTTGCGCCCTGAAAAGTGATATTATCGACCGCACCGACCTGATTTACGTACGCTATGGGCGTTTCGTGCTTTTTTGAGACGAAAGAAAGCATATTATGTAGCAATTGTTCTTTCTTTGCGCGGGTCGGAGAGGAGGAACAATTTATGATTAAATCCGGGTGTTGTTCTTCGACAATTTTATCAACAGGGTCGAAACTATAGACAGGATGGTCGAAAAAGTCTTTATCGGCCCAGTTTTCCTCGCAAATTACAATGCCCACGCGGTTTTTGCCGATTTCAATTATACGCTCTTTTGAATCAAATTCGGCGGATTGAAAATAACGAGCATCGTTAAACTCGCTGTAGACGGGCAATAGCGTCTTTCTTATGATTGTTTCGATTTTTTTGTTTGAAAGAACGGCGACTGAGTTAAAATATCTTTTTCCGATATAAAAACGGTTAAATTCGCAAAAGCCAATCAGGA
>CANSKM010000082.1 GCA_947647475.1 uncultured bacterium | reverse complement strand
AGTTATGTAAATGGCGGGTGTCGCCAAATGTGGTTACCCGGCCCCGAGGGATTATACGTTTCGAGCATCGGAATCACAAACCTCAAGAACAAGTTTACAATTGAATAGAAAAT
Source organism: uncultured bacterium (assembly GCA_947647475.1). Taxonomy (GTDB): domain Bacteria; phylum Cyanobacteriota; class Vampirovibrionia; order Gastranaerophilales; family Gastranaerophilaceae; genus MGBC122484. The sequence continues at coordinate 6,822 of CANSKM010000082.1, read as the reverse complement.
TTAAATGGCGGGTGTCGCCAAGTGGTTAAGGCCTCGGATTGTGGTTCCGATATTCGTGGGTTCGATCCCCATCACCCGCCCCATTTAATAAATTTGACCCTTTGGGGTCTTTTTTGTTAACAATGATAATGGTTTTCAGGGTTCTAACCTTTAAATTTTATTAAGCCATTTGTCAATGTCAAAAAGATTTTCCATAAACTAACTATATCACATGTTAATGTAAAACGGCATTCAGGCCGAAACTTCCGCATCGTTTTTATTTGTTTGCAGCTTTTTTCTTCGGCGTATTTCCGCTTGTTTTCTGCTTGCCTCGAATTTTCTGACGGCACTTTGGTTTTCAGGGGCCGTTATATCAAACATGCAACATGAAAGGTCTAAATCATATTCGTATTTGCCTTGCTGTATGCAATATGGGTTCAATATTCCGTTTTTTAAAGCATTTTTTATTGAAATTTCACTTACACTGTATTTTTCCTGAATTTCTCTTGAAGTTAAAATCGTATCTCTTTTTTCTGACAGTTTATCCAAAAATTCTTTGTTTTCGCCTGAAATGTCTTTAAAATAACAATTTCTGCCCGTTTTAAAAACAGGTTTCAAAGCGCCGTTTCTTGCAAACATTTTTATAATTGTCGGGCTTATGCCATAAAGAGATGAAATATTTTCAACAGTAATAAGACCTGAAAGCAGCTCGTCTTCTTTTTCAGGTTGTAAAATTGTAATGCCCTCGACCGTTAAATTTCGGTTTAAATTTTTAACCGAAGAAGTTTTTATGTCAAAATTTCCTGTAATTTTAACGACATTTTCCAATAATTTTTCTTCATCAACTCCGAATTTATCAAAATCAAAAGCTGAAGAAAACATAAATGCCTGCGGTTTCATTCCCGTTCTGTAATTCCCGCTTATTGTCAAACCCCCGTTTTCATCTTCCGACACATCATATCCTAAAATTTGCAACGCTTTTAAACCGTTATTATTTGCAAGTGCTTCTTTTATATCATCGATTTGCTTTAAAAATTCAGGATTAAGCGTTTGAAAAATTTCATCAATTCTTAAATTTGAACTGTGTCTGTGGGTTGCCCCTACATCGGATATTTTCCCTGTTTTAATGTAATGGTCGGGCATATAATCCGATAAAAATGTTGCAGAACCGTTAATTTCAACAACTTTTTTTAAAAGCTCGCTTTCATCAATGTCATAATCTGCAATGGTTTTAAAATTTTTAATATCACGCATCAACACGGCAGAATAATCTCCGTTAATGGTTAAACCTCCGTTTTCATCTTCCGACACATCATATCCCAGGCTCTCCAATGCTGTTTTATTATCTTGTTGTGCAAGTGCTGCTTTTGCTGTGTCGCATCTTTTTAACAATATTTGGGCAAGTTTTCTTTCAACTTTTTTAGGATAAATTATTGTTTTATCAATTGTAAAATTGTCATCCGGAATAAAAGAGGAAGTAACAAACCTTCTTCCTGTGATTTTTCTCACATTTTGAAGAAGTTTTTTCTCTTTAATTCCTGCCTCTTTATATGTCACAGTATCTTGAATGTTTGAAGGGCCTGTTGCAATTTCAAAATACGGCTTATAATCTCCGTTTATTGTTATTTCATCAGTTTCAAAATCAGATTCGACATCATATCCGAGGCTTTCAAATGCTGTTAAATCATCATTTTCTGCAAGGGATAAATTTACCTGTCTTCCGATTTCTTTGTAATATTCAAGCGCCTCAGCCTTTGATTCAAAAGAGTATTGAAATTTTGATGTAAAGCTTACGGTATCTTGCGCAATTTTTCTTTGAAAGTTTGTATATAAAGAAGGAAAATGGCCCAAGATATTATTTGCCTGTTTAATATTAACAATTGGCGAAATATTCATAATCTTTCCGTGTAAAATTATGCGTATTTCTATAAAATCCAAAACAGGTAAAATTTGCCCGAATGTTACATAAATTTATTCAACTCAGGATGTTTTATTTAATTGTGAACGTTTTTTACACGTTTTCTTCTTTTAATTTTTGTGCTTGGGTGTTGATTAAATCAATATAAACATCTCTTTTCATAATCGCAAATTTATATGATTCGCCATTTGCTGTTTTTACTGTAAAAGCAACCGGCATGATGCCTTTTACGTTTGATTTTTCAACAGAAACTATCTGGTTGTATGGAATATCAATGTTTAAGCCGCCAAAAATTTGAAACAAGCTTCTAAATGCAATTCTTTTGTTTGTAAATGCAAATTCGCCTGCGTTTTGGCCTTCGCCCCCAACAACAAGCTTTTGCCAATAATCCCCTTTAACGTTTTTTAAAATTTCTTCGCCATCTGATAGTTCAAACTGGCTTGGGTTCAGCTTTATGCTTTTGTAAATTACATATAAAAGTCCGACAAATATTAAAAATCCAAATAATTGCCCTATTAAACCAACTAAAAACATATTTTTCCTCCCTTTAAAACTTCCATATTTTTATAATAATATTCAATAAAACTTTTTATTCAACAATTAAATCTTCTTTTTCAGGGTAAAATTCCACACTTTCTTTATTTGGGTTTAAATATTGAAGCCAAAGGCTGAAAGAGGAGGCTGAATATATTCGGTGGCGGCAGCTGTTTAAAAGTGCAAAATCAAGATAGCCTCTTGTTTCATCGTTAATATCGACAAAATGTATGTTCTTTTCTGCGTTGCGAAGGTGTTCTTTTGCCCAGTCTATACTGTCAGAAAATATGAAAAATTCAGAATCCGGGAATTTTTCGCATAAAATATTCATTTTTGATATAATAAATTCTTTTTTGACAACGGGAATGTTTAGCCCGATATAATCCCCTCTTCGAATGTGGATTCCGACAGAATTTTTACAGTTTCTGATTTTTTCGAGCACAGCTGCATTTTTTTCATCAAAATTTTCTTTTAAAAGAAAATGTTTTTGCATCTTTCTTTTAAATTCGGGGTTTTTAAATTCTTCAATTGGAACATAACAATCGCACACGGCAACGTTTTTAATTACATTTTTTCCGCTTGAAATATCTTTTAAGATGTCTCTATAAGATACAATTTTTGCAAGGAGCTTTGGAGTTTTAGCCGGGTAAAGTCCATATTTCAGGCGAATTCTTGTTAAGGCCTTGTAAAGTGAGTTAAAATATTCTTTTTTTCTTTCAAAAAAAGCGTTACAAAAAAGCTTTGGATATAAAGAAAGCGGGGCTTCTGCCCTTAAAAAAGTTTGAACATCTTCTTTTGATGCCTCAGGCAGATTTGTGTTGAATTTGTTCAAAACAAAGGCCCTGTCGATGTTTTCATCTTCCAAAAATAAAAATTTTACATCGTTTCCTAAAAAAATGAGATACTGCGCAAAGACATAATTCCCAATCTGATTTCCGATTCCGCTGTGTGGACAAATTAACATACAAGTGCCAAGTCCTCTTTTTCGGGGTAAAATTCAATACTTTCCTTGTTTAGGTTGAAGAATTTTGTCCAGATGCTGAACGTGGAATTAGAATAAATCCTGTGTTTGCAAGCGTTAAAAAGCGCAAAATCAATATATCCGTGTGCTTCATCGTTAATATCAACAAAATGCAAATTGAAGCCCCCCTCTGGTTGAAGATTTTCTTTTGCCCAATCCATTCCGTTTGAAAATATGAAAAATTCAGAATCCGGGAATTTTTCACATAAAATATTCATTTTTGATATAATAAATTCTTTTTTGACAACAGGAAATTTGTAATCTATAAAATCGCCTCTTCTGATGTGAATTCCAACAGAGTTTTTACAAGTTTGGATTTCTTTTAAAATGGCAGCGTTTTTTGGGTCCAGTTCTTCTTTTAAAGTGAAATGCTGTCTCATTTTTTCCCTAAAAGCAGGGTCATAAAATCCTTCAACGGCGGGCGCATAACAGTCGCAAACGGCAACGTGTGCGTATTTATGCTTCATTGCATCTTTATATGACACTATTTTTGATAGCAGGTTTAAACTTTTTTTTGGGTAAATATTGTACTCTTTTCTTATCCTTTTTAGAAAATTCCACAAATTATTAACCCAGATTTTATCAAAAATGTTTTTAATAAGAAGGTCGAAGACAAGTCCGGGGCGAGTTCCTGCCTTTAAAAATTTTTCAATATCTTCTTTTGTTGCAACATCGAGGTTTGTGTTAAATTTGTCCAAAACAATAGCCCTTGCATCGTTAACATTATTTGACCACACAATTTTTGTATCTGCACCGTATTCTTCAAATTCTTTCAGATACCAGGCAAATACATAGTTTCCGATTTGGTTTCCAAGTCCGCCATTTAAACAAATTAACATAGCTCTATCTTAGCACAGTTTTGGAAAATGGGGGGAGTTTGCTTAACTCTTGAAATAAATGGTTTCTTAAGGGGTTGAACAATTAAAACCCTGTTAACACTTGATACTGAGTCGATTTTCTCGCTTCAAAGGCTTGAAAACGAGGACACGGTCCCGTCTCTGAGAGGCTTCCGAGACCCCAATAGTCCCTGCACGAGCCTCTTTAACGGTCCTCTTATTTCAAACCTTCTGCGCTCCAAAATCTGCCTTAAATCCTTACGGGGTCGGGTTTTCATCCGGTGAGCACCGTCATTGCGAGGTAAAGCGGCAGCGGCCGAAGCAATCCAGAAAGATATTACGGATTTTTCACGTTGTACAACCCTTGGAATCTATCCCCCAAAACGGGCTTTGGCGTTGTCTACGGATTGCTGCACCAAAGAAGGAACATCATCTTTCTCTGTAAAAATTTCAATATAGACAAGTTTTTCTTTTTGAAGCACTTCCGCCTTTGAAAGGGCTAAATCAAGCTCTGCGGATGTTTTTACGCTGAAATATTCAAATTTTGCCCCGTCTGTTTCATAGCCTTCTTTTTTGCCTGAAAAAAGCTCAAGTGCCTTTTTGTAATCCCAGCTTGTGATGTCGTTAAAAGGGTCATTCGAGTTGTTTGAAAGTACTCTTTCAATTGTATAGCCGTTGTTGTTTAAAAGAAGAATTATAGGCTTAATGTTAAATTTAAAAAAGTTTGCCATCTCCTGAATTGTAAGCTGGTGAGAGCCTTCGCCCGTTAAAAGAATGAGCCTTTTTTCTCTATCTGCCATTGCAGCCCCAAAGGATGCAGGCGTTGCCCAGCCGATTGAGCCCCACATTGTCTGGCTTATGTAGTTTGAATTTTTTTCTAAATTCATTTTTGAAGCAGGATAAGAAATAATCCCCGTTTCTGCTGTTATTGTGTCATTTTCCTTTAAATATTTCTGCACAATCGGGAAAATTTCATCCGTTTTTATCGGATCGCTTGATATTTCAACAACACCATATCCCTTTTGAACAGGGGCACTGTCTGCTTTTTTTACAATGTCTGCTTTTAAAAGGGCGCGCAAAATGTCATCTGCAAAAACATTTCCATATTTTACGTTGTCAATTTTAACAAAATTTCCCTGAATGTTGATTCTAAACCTTTCATCAGGTGTATATGAAAAGGCAAGGGTGTTCAGGTCTGAAAAAAGCGTGCCAAAGCCTATGATTAAATCTGCTGCATCAAGCGTTTTTTGAAAATCAGCATCTGCTAAAATTCCATGGTTCATTCCGATAAAATGCGGATTTTCTTCATTCACAAGGCCTTTTCCCATAATCATCGAAGTAATTTTTATGTTGAATTTATCGATAAATTCATTCACCTCGTTTTGAAGTCTGAATCTTTTCATAAGGTAATCGGTGATAATAATGGGGTTTTCAGCTGTGTTTATAATTTCCGTTATTTTTTTAACGGCAAGGTTCAATGTTCTTTCATCTGATTTTATCTTAATTTCAGGAATTTTATCCTCAATTAAATGGTTGCAAACATCAACAGGAAGCGCGATATAGACAGGCTTTCTTGTTTGAACCAAAGTTTCAAACACCCTGTCAATTTCTTCTTTGGCATTTTCTTTGGTTAAAAATGTTGTGGTTTCAGTGACACTTGAAAATGCTCGTTCAAAGGCGTAATAATCAGGGTTTGAAAAGTTGTGGTGCAAAAGAGTGTTTGCCTTAATAAATTTTGTTTTGGGAACACCCACAATCTTTACAACAGGCACATTTTCGGCATACGCACCTGCAATGCCGTTTAGGGCGCTTAATTCCCCAACCCCGAAAGTGGTTACAACCGCGCCAAAGCCCTTTATTCTTGCATATCCGTCTGCCGCGTATGCTGCATTCAGCTCGTTTGTTGAATTTATCCAGGTCAAATCCGGATTTTTTATGATTGAATCCAAAATGTTGAAGTTATAATCTCCGGGCAAACCGAAAACATCTTCAATTCCAAGCTCATAGAGCCTTTTTGCAAGGTAATCCGCAGTTGTTATTTTCATTTTGTTAATGCTCCTGATTTATTAGTGTTTTTATTTACTACAATAGTAGTACAAAATAATTATAAGTGCAAGCATTAATAAAATATCAGCAAAAAAGATTTAGAAACCCGCCAAAAAGGGCCCTCCAAAAGGATAAAACATAAAACACAATAATTTTTAAATTAAATACGTTTTTCCCTAAATCCGAAACCTTTTGAAACTTTTCTTCCGATTGAAACTATCTTTCCTTCAATACAATTTCTGCATTTTGTACCGTCTTCTTCTATACAAATTTTGTTCGGATAAATTTCATATTTTTTTCGATACTCGCTCACCGTTACATTCGGCATTACAACGTTTGCACCTGATTGAAGCGCAATTATTCGCCCATTAGGGTGTATGGTCTCCATTGCAGTGGTTGCGGGGATGTTTATATAAGGCATAAGAAGCCTTGTTATAGCCATAACTTTAAGTGCAAGCGTGAAATCCCCTTTGGGCGCATCTTTTAGG
>CANSKM010000081.1 GCA_947647475.1 uncultured bacterium | reverse complement strand
GCACTGGATGAATTTAAAAACATTGCAAAATTAAGCAAACAAAAGCTTTTTTCAGACATTGAAAAACAGTGTAAAGACGGTGTGGATTTTATTACGGTGCACTGCGGCGTAACAAAATTTGTCATCGAACAATTGGAAAAACAAAAAAGGGTGACAGGAATTGTATCCAGAGGCGGTGCGATGCTTGCCTGCTGGATAAAAGCAACGGGCCTTGAAAACCCCTTGTATGAATATTACGATGAACTTCTTGATATTGTAAAAAAATATGACGTTGTATTATCCCTTGGCGATGGCCTTCGCCCGGGATGCGGCGCAGACGCCGGAGACAGAGCACAGGTTGCTGAAACCATTGTCCTTGGCGAACTTGTTAAAAGGGCAAAAGAAAAAGGGGTTCAGGCAATGGTTGAGGGGCCCGGGCATGTGCCTTTAAACCTTGTACCTTCAATGATTCAGACAATTAAGCAATTAACCGATAATGCGCCTTTATATGTCCTTGGGCCTTTAGTGACAGACATTGCACCGGGTTATGACCATATAACGTCTGCCATAGGAGGCACTTTAGCGGCACTTCACGGGGCGGATTTTCTTTGCTATGTAACTCCCGCAGAGCATTTGGGGCTCCCGGATGCCGAGCAGGTAAGGGAAGGCATTATGGCATCAAAAATTGCGGCCCATGCGGCAGATGTTGCAAGAGGAAACAAAAAGGCAATCGAGATGGACAGAAAAATGTCAATTGCAAGGGTAAACCTTGACTGGAAAGGGCAAAAAGATATGGCTCTTGATAAAAATGTATTTAAAAATCAGGGGCTTGAAGAAGAAAAACCCTGCACAATGTGCGGAGATTATTGCTCTATGAAGATTTTCAGACAGTATTTCTAAAGTTTTGTAAACTTTATTAACTTTTTTAAAAATTGCCCGGTGTTTTTTTTAATATCGGGCAATTTATTTTGCAATTATAGAGTATATGGCATCGATTTCTTTTGCGATGAGCTCCGATATAAGAGAGCCCTGCGGACAATTTTCATTTGCAAAGGGGATAAAAAGGTCATTTAGGGTTTTAATTTTTGAGATGCACTCTTCAATATCAAAAAGTTTTCCGTAAAGCTCTTTAAGCTCGACGTCAGAGTTTTTGGTTTGTTTTGGCATATTTGCCTCCTTAAATTATTATAATTTTATTATAATATAATTAGACTTTTTTATAAAGATGTGCTTATAATTAGACTATGAAAAGAAAACTTGTAAAAGTCGGCACAAGTTACGGAGTAATCATTCCGTCAACTCTTTTAGAACTTATGGGTGCTGATATGAAAAAGCTGAATATGACGATAATAGATATTGATTACAACTCCGCAAAGAAGCAGATTATTCTGAAAGAACCTACCGTGGTTGAAAAATAGTGGTATAATAAGTTTTATGGAAGAAAGAACGGAAGATACTGCAAATTTTGTTGATACGGAAAAGATATTCCAAAATCTGCTTGCAAAAAGGAGTCAACTTACAACACTTTTAATTGCAACAGCAGCAGGCACGGTTGGGCTTTTATATATGCCATATTCAATAAAAACTATGGCTCTTATTTTAATTGGTCTGTTTTTTACGGCAAACATAGTGCGTAGCTTGGTTAACACTGATATAAAAATTGACAAAATTTGTAAAGGAGGAGAAGAGTAATGCATATTGATGCAAATTTCGGAGACATTATTCAAACATTTTTAGCTTTTGTTTTTTGTGGAATCGCCCTTTGGGGAATAAAAAAATATAACGATGTTGAAAAGACATTTGAAAAAACAGAAGAGAAATAGCCTTTGAAACAAATTTTATTCACACTTTTAGCCATATTTTGCATATTTGGAAATATGCAAGCGCAAGCAAACACTGTACAAGACCTTGCGTCAAATTCTTTTGTGCAGACAACGCCCTATGACAAAGATTCTCTTAAAGCCTCAATTGACAATATTTTGGGGCAATATTTACCGGGCGCAAAACTTTTAGATTTAACGGAAGTTAAAACAAATGGCAAAAGTCTTTATAATTGCAAAGTTTTATATAAAAACACCGTGACAAACCTTGTAATCGATCCTTCAACAGGAAAGGTGAAGGGAAATTTCAAGAGCGAAGACGGGGCTTTTGATGCACCGAATATGGCTGCAAACTCTGCTTCTGTTCGGGTTTCAACAAAACAGGTGAATGATATTTTATCTAAAACCTTGCCCGGCGCAAAGGTTACAAGGACCCATTACGACAAAAAAGACGGAACGGTTGAAGGGTTTATTAACTACAGAAGCACAAGATTTTACTTTAAAATAAACGCTCAAACGGGCGAAATTATTACGATGCAGCCTGTTGGAGGCTGATTTTAAGACCCTTCAATGATTTAAGTTTTATTATTTTCATTGTACGGTTCACGGCCGTTTCTTTTATTTAATTCCTCTAAAACCTCGTCCACATGGCCATCAACCGAAACATTGAACCAGGATTTTGAAACTTCACCTTCTTTATTTATTATAAAAGTGGAGCGGATAATTCCCATAAAACCAATGCCATAGGCGGGTTTTTCACCCCAAACGCCAAAGAAATTTATAAGTTTTTTATCAGGGTCTGATAAAAGTATAAAATTCAAGTCCTCGTTTTTCATAAATTTTTTGTGGCTTTCAATCGTATCACGGTTTACACCCACAACCTCGGCCAAGGGCTTTATATATTTCATATTGTCCCGAAAATCGCCCGCTTGAATTGTGCAGCCCGGGGTTCCGTCGTTTGGGTAAAAATAGAGGACGGTGGTTTTATTTAAAAAATCGGAGGGCGAAAAGGTTTTTTGTTCGCCAAATTCTGTCACACCTTCGATTTTACAAGGGTTCATCGATTTTATATTCATAATGTTGATTTTAACCCCGGCGGCATTTTTTCACATTCAACAACTTTATATTTTTTGGATTGATTTAAAAGTTTGGAGTTGATATAATTGAACGCATAGCGTGTCCGCGTAGTTCAGCAGGCTTGATAAGCGCCAGCTTGTCAAAAGTAATGTCACCCTTGTGACTTCTATCCTGCAAGAAAAAATTGAAAATTGAATATTTACATATGTCCGCGTAGTTCAGCAGGATAGAACGTCACCCTCCTAAGGTGAATGTCGGAGGTTCGAATCCTCTCGCGGATAGGTTTAGAGCCGCCTTTGAAATATAGGGCGGCTTTTTGTTGCTTTATTGCAAATTTAGTTGACAAAAGCAACTATTTTTTATAAAATTTTATTCCAGAGGAAAGAGAAAATGACAGAAAAAGACTCAAAAACTGTTGAAAAAATAAGAGAATTTAACCGTTTTTACACGATTAAAACAGGCTTTTTGAACAATAAATATAACGAGAGCAATTTTTCAACAATTGAAGCAAGGATTTTGTTTGAATTTAAAAACAACAAAGATTTAAGCCAAAATCACCTTGTAAAAAAGCTCTGCATCGACAAAGGTTATTTAAGCAGAATCATAAAACGCTTTGAAAAAGAAGGGCTCGTGGATAAAAACGTTTCAAAAAGCGATGCAAGAAGTTCTGCCCTAAATCTCACCAAAAAAGGAGAGACTGTTGCTGCAGAACTTATAGATATTACAAACAAAAAAATAGGAAATATGATAGCGCCATTGAATAAAAAAGAGCAAAAAGAGCTCTGCTGCGCGCTTGATTTAGTACAAAAGCATTTATCAAAAGAACAAAATCCCGCAAGTTAGCTTGGAGGCAAAAATGGAAATCATTAAATTTAAAGAAAGATATCGTAAAGATTTTATAGATTTTAACACGGATTGGATTGTTTCAAACTTTGGCTTTCTTGAAAAAGAGGACCTTGAAACGTTTGATAACATTGATGAAATAATTGAAAACAAAGGTATGGTATTTTTTGCAGTTGAAGGGGAAGTTCCGCTTGCAGCCTGCATGGCGCATCCATTAGAAAACGATACCTGGGAAATTTGCAAACTTTGTTCCAACAAAAATCATCCGCACAAAGGGGCCGGAAGCGCTGTCTTTGAAGCTTGCATGGAATGGGCAAAAGCACACGGTGCAAAAAAGCTCTTTCTTATTTCAAACAGCAAATTGAAACCTGCTTTGCATATTTATGAAAAATTCGGCTTCAGGGAAGTAAAACTTAAAGATTGCAGCTACATTCGGGGTGATATAGCCTTTGAATACGTTATAAAAGAGGAAATAAAACTATGATAGTTAAAAAAGAAGATGCAAAAAAGAGAACCTTTAAGGGCGTAAACCTTGATACACTTGCCATTGGCGAAAAATCCATGGTGACGAAAATGAATTATGTCAAAGGAAATTTTGCAACCCTGCACAAACACCCCCATGAGCAATGCGGTTATGTAGTTTCAGGCAAATACAGACTCATTATAAAAGATGAAAACATTGATGAAATCTTGACTGCAGGGGACAGCTACGCGATAAAAGGCGGAAGCGAACATTCTTTTGAAGTCCTTGAAGGGGGCGAAGTGGTCGATGTTTTCACGCCGCACAGGGAAGATTATTTATAATTCGTGCCCGAATATTCGGTTATCTTATCGCTTCAATATCAGGAAAAAGGCGGGCTCCTTTATTTTTAATATCAAGCCAGGTTTCTTTTTGTTCTTTATCCAAAATGTTATCAAACTTTTTCATTGCATCGTTATGCACACTGTCTCTTTCCTGAAAAAGCCCGGTGAGCTTTTCTTCAAGGGTTGAAATGTGCCTTGCGTTTGTCTTTAAATCGGCATCAGCACTTGAATTTGCCTTTTTTAACATCTTCAATTCTTTTTGCGTATTTTCAATTTCAATGTTTAAAAATGCAATTTCTTCCTTGTTTTTATTGTAAAGCTTTTCGGCGCTTGCCCTTTGCTTTTCGGATAAATTCAATTCATCCATAATTTCATTTTTTTTGGTTTCAAAATTTATCCCCGAATACACAACGGGCTTCTTTTCAGCGGCACGGGGTTTTAAATCTACAGCTTTTATGGTTTTTGAATCAGCTTCCTGCTCATTTGCCGTGCTTTGCACAGGCTTTGAATTAACTGCAGGCACAATGTTTTCTTCATTCTTCGGCTCTGCCTTTTTTGCTTTTACGGTTTTTTCCTGTTTTTTAGGTTTTTCAATTTTTTTGCCTTCATATTTTGCGCGAAGAACCGCTATTTTTGCATCATTTTCTTCATTTATTTTTGAAACTTGAGCATTTAATTCAGCATCAATTTTATCTTTCTTTGCCTTTGCAATGGCACTCAATTCAGCTTTTTTGGCATCATTTGCAGATTGAATATCATTTACTTTTGAATTAAATTCAGCCTCTTTTTTGGCTCTTTTGGCTTCCGCTATAGCGTTAATTTCAGCGTTTTTGGCGTCAATCTTTGCCTGCTTAGCATCGGCCTTCGCTTTTATTTTTGCAGCCTTTGCTTCTGCCTTAATTTGCTCCACTTTTTGTTTTGCTTCAAGCTTTACACGGCGAACTTCATCTTTAACATCGCCCACATCGGAAACTTCCGCGCAAAACGCAGGTAAAACCAAAGCACAAAAACACATTAAAAATATTATCTTTTTCATAAAAAACATCCTCTTGAAATAAAAAGATAATAGCAAAAAAGCTCCCGATTTTAAAGGTTTAAATGAGAGCTTTTAATATAACTTATAAAACCATGCAAAGTACCTATGCGTGTTTTATTCTTACATTCGTATAATCTACCGGTTTATCGTTTTGGGTCAGATATTCAAACAGGGCCTTTTCTCTCGTTGCGTCAAAAACTTCAACGAATGAGCTTGTACAATCTGTCATCAAATCCACAAGTCCATCACACCCTGTTGCAAGATAGGTGTCATAAACCCCTGTAAATAAATCTTCATCGCCAAAATCATCAAGATTATATTTAACAGAGCCGTCTTCGTTTAAAATATGGACATCGGACACTGTTAAATCGGGATTAATTGTGTATTCCATGCCTGAAACCTGCATTACACCGGGCACAACCCTTGAAAAAGTTGTGGAGTGTGCACACCAGTTTAGCGTATTAATTATTTGTTTTTTGCTTAACTCGGCTTTAATCAATGTTGATGTTACAAAAGGAACAACGGATTGCACATCTTCAGCGGTTATTTTAGTCTTGTCAAAATTTGCACGGATGTTTCCGGGATTCACAAAGGCAAAATCTGCTTTTTTCCCTTTTGTATGGCTGTTTACATACCAAAGGTTTGAATCTGCAACCATATTCCCGATTTCACCATGGTGCCCTTCTTTTAAAAGCTTTATACTGTCAAGCTTGTTCAAAGGAGCCGTTAAAGTGTGTATCACAGGCGAACCGTTATCGCTTTCATCAACTTTAATGTCATCAATTGTTTTGAATTCACAATTTGAAGCTTCTTTGATTAAGACTCCGTTCGAATCAAAACTGTTACTCATTAACCCCACTACGTTAAGGTTTTCTTTAAATGTATAATCGGAACCTGCGCCCGTTGCAACAATCCTTACGGGTTCACCCCTTTCCGTTGTTGCCCATCTGTCCGTATGTTTGTGGTCATGTCCTCCAATAATTACATCTATACCACCAATTTTGGAAAATTCGTCATAATATCTTTCAAAGTTTTCATCGTCGTGTTTCTTGCTACTTCCTTTGCTCGTATCTCCGGTGTGGGCAGCAAGGTATATTTTGTTTACACCTGCTTTTTCAAGCTTTTCCACTTCTTTTCTGATGTTTTCTTTTGTTTCATCCAGCTGGGCAATTTCTATAAAATCAATATCGCTTTTACCATGAAGTCTTTCCCGAAAATCAAACGGGGAAACACCTATAACGCCAATTTTGTCTCCGTTTTTATCTATAATTGTACTGCTTGAAATTTGACTTTCTATGTCATTTGCGTGTATTAGAGTGTATCCGTGATTTTTTTATGTGCTTTTTTTTTATTGGTTTATAGATTAGTTCTTGTTTTGTGCATGCTGACTTTGTTTCTTATCACATTTCTAATTAGACT
>CANSKM010000080.1 GCA_947647475.1 uncultured bacterium | reverse complement strand
TATATAATTAAATCTTTTTCATACTTCCAGCTATTCTTAATTCCAGACAGTTTGGGTCCTTTCCAAGGGCCCATTTTTTTGCGGATTTTGCGGGGCGTTCAACGCCCTTTGTGAGGGCTTTGTTGAAAAGGCCGAACCCGCAATAATCCAAGACGGCGGATTTTGACGGGACACGAAACATTTGCAAAAGTCTGTAGTTTGCGCATTAAAAAACCCTCCTTTTTAAGGGAGGGTTAACAAAATATTTTAAAGAGCTTATTTGCTTTCTGCAGTCTTATTCGCAAATTCCATAAATTCTTCCGTAAGCTTTTTCACTGCATCTTCTTCAAAAAGTTTTGAATTATCAATATGTTCTTTTTCGCCGGTTTTCGGGTTTAAAAGATAAACCGTAGGGAATCCTTGAACGCTGTATTCCTGCATTAAACCTTGGTTTTCAGGTTTTTCTGCGTTAACATAAGCAACCGCAAAAGCCTTTTTAATTTCTTTGCCTTTTGTTAATTTTCCAAATGTCGGTGCAAACCTTTGACAAAAACCGCACCAATCTGTGTAGAACCAAACAATGACAGGTTTTTCTGCCTTTAAGGCTTTTTCCATAGACTGCCCCTTGTCATATTGTTTTGAAATCACAACAGGGTCTGTCATTAAGCCTTTTGCATTTAATTTATGAATTATAATTCCATCCAGTATTAAAGAAACAAAAGAAAGAACCAGTGCAAGGACTGCAACTGCGGCAAAAGCTTTCTTTTTCATGCATTTTTTTTCTTCGCTCATTTTAAACTCCTTTTTATGTAATTTTTACATTCTATATCATCTTTTGCTTTGTGTAAAATTATTTACCTTCTTTCACAAGGCAGCAATTTTTATATTTTTTCCCGCTTCCGCAGGGGCAAGGCTCGTTTCGGCCTATGCTTACGGGCTTTTCCTCATCTTTTGTTTCTTCTTTGTAATCTATTATTTTTTCAAAAGTTTTTGAATTATACAAAACCATTGTCGGGGAAAATTTATTTTGAACAAGCCAATCTTCTTTAAAAAAGCTTATAATTTCCCGTACATCCTTAAATTCTTTGCTGAATACTTTGTTTACAAGGGGCAGGAAGTTTTTAAATTCTTTCCCTTTTTTAATAATTAAATTTGGCGAAACCTTATCTGAAGTTATGAAATATTTAACGCAATCTGCCGCATTTTCGGTATTTTCCAAAGAATTTGTTTTTAAAATTTCATTAAGAGTTCCTAAAAATGGAATAATATAAAGCCCTGCATCGACATCCATAAAAAAGCCTATATCATAAGGTTTTTTAGATTTTGAAAACCCTCCTGCCGCATTTTTTATAAAATCATCTTCCGCGTTTTCGTTTAATTCAAAATACCCGAAGTTTTCTTTTATACCCGCGTTTTCAAGCATATATTTTTCTTTTGAAATGTTTTCTGTTTTTCCTTCAACAAGAAGGTTAAATTCTTTGATAAAATCATCTGCAAGAGCGTTTGTTGTAATAATTTCATCACATCCAAAGGTTTTTACAAATTTTTCGTTGTATAATTTTACCGATTTTTGAAGCTCGGCTTATTTTTCATCGTTATACATAGTCTGCGATTCCGGGTATTGCACAAGGCATTTTACGGTTTCAACGTTTGCAAAATATTCTCTAAACTGTCCAAAGCAATCAAAAATTTCCAAAAGGTAAAAAACGCCTTCAATTTCAATTATTCTTGCTTTCATAAAATCGTAAAGGCCTATCCCTCTTAAATTTGTCATCTTTACAAGCGGAATCAGTTCAAAATCTTTCTCATTTGCAAGGCAAGTGCAATTATAGGCATTTTTTAAAATCTTGTTCACCCGAAACACAGATTTAAAGCTCTTTTTAAAAGCAGCCAAAACTTTTTTATCAGATTCAGGGTTTTTTTGTGCAAAATAGTCTAAAACCCTTGTGTTGTCTTGCATTTTTTCATCCAAAATATAATTTATAAGGCAATCGTTAAGTTCATTTTGTCTTTCGATTTTTATCTCATTTTTTATTAAAAATTCTTCAAAATCCTTTGATAACGTTTCATCGCTTACAGCAAAATCTATGAGCGCATCCATATTTGAACTTATCGAATTTAGTGTTTCAACAAGTGTTGCCACAGTATTATCCTCTTTTTCTTCTAGCCTCTTTTTAAGTGTATTAAATATTCGGTATTTCCCTGCTTTGCCCCTTGAATTGGCGATTTTATAACCCCCAATGTTTCAAGGGAAATTGAATGGGCAAATTTTTTGATGTCTTCAATAATTTTTTTATGCACCGCTTCATCCTTCACAATGCCGCCCTTTGCAATCTCATTTTTTTTCGCTTCAAATTGCGGCTTAATTAAAAGCACCATTTCGGCTTTTTTTGCAGTGAAATTTAAAACGTTCAACAAAACTTTTTTAATTGAAATAAATGATAAATCCATTGATAAAAATGTCGGCATTTCAGTTTCATCAAGACTTTCCACCCCAAAAATTTCTTCAAAGGTGCAGTTTTTAACATTCACTTTTTCAATGACAGAAACCTTTTCATCAGAGCGCAACTTCCAGGCAAGCTGCCCATATCCTACATCTGCCGCATAAACTTTTTTTGCACCCTCTTGAAGCATACAATCGGTAAAACCGCCTGTTGATGCGCCAATATCAATGCATATTCTATCTTTCAGGTCTATTTTGAATTCATCAATTGCCCCTTTAAGCTTCAGGCCGCCCCTTGAAACATAAGGAATAGTTTTAATTTCAAGCTTCATCGGGTGTTCTTTGTGAAAAAGTTTTTCTTCATCATAAAGCTCTCCCGCCTTTGACACAACAACATCGTTAATTTTGACATTTCCTGCCAAAATATTCACCTGTGCCGAATTTTTAGAGTCAAAATACCCATGTTCAAAAAGAATTAAATCTAGCCTTTTTTTCATTCTTTAAAATCTTTTCCTAAAAAACCTCTAAACTTCCTCTAAGCACGAGCCTATTGCTTTACCACATACTGTTCTTCCTGAAGTGCAAGTCCAGAAATTTCAGATGACATAAGGCTCACTTTCTTTATAGGCCCCGCTGCTTCAAGCTCTATCATTTTCGGCGCAGAGGTTTCTTTTAAAACATGCTGAATATCATCATAAACTTTCTTTGGGTCCTCAAAATAAAGAACAATCGGTGCAACGGAGCCTTTTAAAAATATTAAAAGTGAAATTTTTATTTGAATATTTTGTCCTGCAAATTGGCTTGCCATTTTGTTATCATTCTCCTTTGTTAAAGTTAAAAATCATCTCAGCGTTCTTGGTTGTTTCTTTTTGAACAAAATCCAAAGTCAAATCCTTCAAATTTGCAATTTCCTTTGCAATCAAATTCAAATACTTTGGCGCGTTTTCTTCGCCGCGGAAAGGATGCGGCGTCAAATAGGGCGCGTCTGTTTCAAGAACAATGTTTTCAATCGGGATTTCTTTTACAACATCTTTCATTTTCTTTGCGTTTTTAAATGTCGCAACTCCGCCAATTCCAAGATACCACCCCAAATCTACACACTGTTTTGCAAATTCGACACTTCCTGAAAAACAGTGCATCACAACTTTGTTGTAGCCTGTCTCCTTTAAAATGTTAAAAGTGTCTAAATGTGCCTCTCTGTCGTGAATTGCAACCGGTAAATCAAGTGCCATCGCAATTTCAATTTGCGTTTTAAAAATCTTCTTTTGAACATCGACAAATGTCTTGTCCCAATAATAATCCAGGCCAATTTCCCCAATGCCGACCATTTTTGGGTGGTGCGCCAAAAGGGCAATTTGCTTTGCGGTGTCTTCCGTAAATTTCTGCGCTTCGCTTGGGTGTACGCCGATGCAGCCGTATACATTTTCATATTTATCAATAAATTCTGTTATTTTATGAAAAGTATCAGGCTCAACACCCGGGATGATTACCTTTTGAACCCCTGCTTCAAGGGCCGCTTCTATTTCTGCTTCCGGGTTTTGAAGCATATCGATGTGAGAATGTGTGTCTATCATAATTAAATATTTTAGCAAATTTTAATTTTCTTGTATAATTATTAAGAAAGAAAGTCGGAGGATAATCGCGCAAAGGTTTTAACTTTTGTGAGGAAAGTCCGGACATCCAAAAAGGCGTGTTGCCAAGGAAAGCTTGGTGCGTGTGAGCGTGAGGACAGTGCCACAGAAAAGAAGAATACCCTTCTTTAAAGGAAGCCATAGAAGGTTTTCTATATGAAGCTTGGGTGATTGTGCAACGGCGGAGTAAGAGCCCACCGCCTCTTCCCGCAAGGGCAGAGGGCAAGGTAAACCCCAACAGGATGCAAGTTCGGCTTTGCGGTTATGGTGCCTTTTCCTCCCTTAAAGAATTTTCTTTTAGGGGCCGCATAAAGGAACGCATTAGACAGATGATTATCTTGAAACAGAATCCGGCTTATTACCGGCTTTCTTTTTATGCATACTTTTTGGCCTAAATGGCTTGAATAAATTATTTTCTTCCATTCCAAGGGTTTTAGTTAAAGGGACACGGTCCCGTCTTTGACCCCTGTGCGATATTGTTTGCCTCCGGTGCACGAGCCTCTTTAACGGTCCCTTTAACTAAAACCCTTTCATTTCAAAAAATCAGGAAATCATTTGTTCAAATCCAGGACACAGCGCACACTAAAGGCGTTGGTATAGGAATTGTAGTCATTCGCCGTCCTGGCGTAAAACGTACCACTATTCAAGTTCCCATCGTAATAATTAGTGCCGCTCTTAACCGTGCCTGACCATACGTTGTTCGGGTAGCAGTAGTTATTGGTCGCGCCCGTGCAGCCGCTGGTACGGTTCTGGCACTGCAAGGCGCCGTAACCTGAATTGTTGTCGCAGAGCTGCTGCACCGGCTTAGCGCACCTGTGCGTAAGTCGTAAACAATTGGATACGAGCTGCTTTGCTCAATGTTTTAATCTCACACTTCAATCTAAACTTTAAAGTGCAATAGCTAAGTTTAATTTCAGCATATGCCATCGGGGGAAACCCCATACGGTGGCAACATTTGACGATTTGAAATCCCATTCTGTCAAAACCCGTAAGCCTTAACACTCCAAGGGTGATTTCCTTATCCTAATATTACCGCTATTTTGCACAAATGGCAAATTTGTTAAAAGTTCCCGCAGGCCAGGCATTGCCCGGTAGCCTGAAACCTTGTGCCAAAATCCGCTAAAAAAAGGGACGTAAAGGTTACAAATACGTCCCGAAAAGTTGTTTATCGTAAAAATTTAATATTTTGCTGTAATCGTTGGTTGGATACCGTCATTGCGAGGGAAGCGACAGCGACGAAGCAATCCAGGAAGATTTTACGAAATCAATGAAAAACCCTTAAACTAATTCATTAATGTTGGTTTTTCTGGATTGCCGCGCTCCCGTTGGTTGCTCGCAATGACGGGTGCGCTCCGTAAGGCAGGGGCCAAAAGGCCCCAAAACCTTTACATAGATGTTGATTTGTATTCAATTATGACAACCCCGTCGCCGCCATAGCCGCCAAGGCCACCTACCCCGTCAACAACGGCGCCGCCCCCGCCGCCCCCGCCAAAGACTCCGGGCTTTCCTTGCGCTCCGCTTGCTGCCGCGTTACAATTTCCTGCAGCGCTCATGTTCCCGCCACAGCCGCCTAAGGGTGGCCCTGCGATTTTCCCGTCTTTAGATTTTATAAACGTTGCAAGGGTGTTGTCGATGTTTTGGTAGATATATTCCATATATCCGCCGATTCCGCCGCCGATTTCAGAGCCCGCATGTCCGTGCACCGATGCCCCTTCGTCTGCTGCGTAGTTTCCGTATGTATCAGGAAGCTTTTGAACCCCGCCGTGGTCGTCTTTTGTAAGGCCGCTATTGCCTTTTAGGCCGCCTTTTGCCTTTAAAAGTGTTCCAAAGGAGCTTTCCCCGCCCGCGCCGTCGTATGATGCGCCGCTCGGGTCAGTGCCTGTTTTGCCCCCTTTGCCGATTGTTATCGGGATTTCGCTTCCGGGTTTTAAGTTATATAAAGTTGTGGATTTATACTCGCCGCTGGTTCCGCCGCCGCCGTTGCTGCCGCCGTATTCAATGTAAATATAGCCGCTTGCCCCTGCTGCGCCCATGCCAAAGGTGTCTCCTGCGGTTTGTGCGCCTGCTCCGCCGCCTCCGCCTGCGCCATAGCTATCGATTGCAGGAGATGCGCCGTTTTTAACGCTGTTTCCGCCGGTTCCGCCTGAAACGGCTTCTGCTTTCATATTTTGGATGTTTCCGCCTGCGCCGCCAAAGCCTTTGTTTGTAATTGCAGAGGCTAAGATGCCCTCGCTGCCGCCATATCCGCCTGTAAAGGTTCTGTTTAGCCAGTTTCCGTTTGCGTTTGCAACGTTATCTATCATTGTAAACACTCTGGTTGCAAGCCTTGCGCCGCCTGCTGATGCGACATTCGGGTCTGAAGAGTAGGTGCCTGCGTTTCCGCCCAGTGCAGTTGCGATGATTGTTCCTGTGGAAGAGCCGCGGCGGATATAGGTTGCTTTTCCTGCGTTTCCGTTTTTGCCTGCGCTTGCTTGGTTTCCGCCCCCTGCGCCCACTTCAAAATATAGGGTTTCTCCAGGGGTTACGGTAATTTCGCCGATTGTCATCTGACCAGCACCGCCTCCGCCTCCGCCGTTTGCCGGCATATTATATGTGCATTTCAAGGCATTTGTCCTTGCGCCTGACTGCCCATAACACAGCCTCAATGCCCCAGGCTTACCTGTTTCTGCACGTGAATTTGTGTCTGTATTTGTACTACTGCCACCATTGCAATAGTTTGTACCAAAAATATTTGTTATTTTACCACCTGTAGCATTCGATGAATTATTTCCGCTGGTGCCACTAGCACCGCCATAGCCTCCACCTCCTCCTCCGCCATGGGTGCTTTTTCCTCCATTGGTGCCATTTTTACCTACTAAACCGGAACCTATTCCTACAGCTGTACTTAAATTTGTTCCTCCATTGCCATAAGTGCCAGCTGTTATATAGCCTGCGCCGCCTCCGCCCCCTCCTCCAC
>CANSKM010000079.1 GCA_947647475.1 uncultured bacterium | reverse complement strand
AGAAATCAACGTTTCAGACGGTTCAAAAGAAAGCTCTGAAGCCGTTAAAACATATAAGGTAACAGTTGTTCCTACGATGATTTTTGTAAGCAAAGACGGAAAAATCATCCAAAAAACAGAAGGAGCCTTAACTGAAGAAGAAATCAGAACAGGCTTGAACAATATTAAATAGCTTAAAATAGGCGCTTTTTGTGCACATTAAATGACAAAAGCGCCTTTAATTTAACTAATTTCAGCCCATAGGAAAATTTTAAACCCAAAAATAAGGATTTTAAAAATGGAAGAATTAATAAACAGATTAACAACAGGGATGCAGACAGGCGAATTTTCGCTTCTTTTCCTTGCTATTTCGTTTTTGGGCGGCGTCATTGCCTCTTTAAGCCCCTGCTCGCTTGGGGTTTTGCCTATAATTGTGGCCTACATAGGGGGCTATGGCGCAAAAGATGATGAAGTCGGATGCGGCGGCAAAAAGGAGCTTTCAGCCAACCTTAAAAACTTGACCCAGCTTTTATCCTTTGTTTTGGGGCTTTCTGTTGTTTTAACAATAATAGGAATCGCTTGTGCCCTTACAGGACGGGTGTTTATGTCCATAGGCGGACCTTATTGGATTTTAATTATTGCATCCCTCCTTCTTGTTATGGGCTTAAACCTTGTCGGGGCTTTAGATTTAACCCTGCCTGTAATTGTGAAAAAAATGCCAAAATCAGAAGGGCAAAGCCTTTTTTTATACCCCTTTATTGTGGGCGCTTTGTTTGCACTTGCTGCTACGCCCTGTTCAACGCCAATCTTAGCGGGCATTATGAGCTTTGCAACGCTTTCTGCAAATTTAATTTACGCAGCGGCAATGCTTTTTATGTTTGCCCTCGGCCAAGGGTTAATCATAGTCCTCATCGGGCTTTCGACCTCTTTTTTAAAGAATATGAAACGTTTTTCATCCGCTGGGGAAATTTTACTGAAAATTTCAGGCGTGCTTTTAATCCTCTCCTCAATTTTCCTTTATATTAAAGTTTTTTCGAGGTTTTTCTAGGAGACTAAAATTAAACCTGGAAAATATATCAGTTATACTTCTTTTCATCGTTGTCCATGGCTTGTTTTAGGGACATTTTGATATAAGTTTGATAAGGAAGCCCCATTTTCTTTGCAATGCTTTTTGCACGCTTAATTTCAAATTCGGACCAGCGGAAAGTAACGCTTGAAGTTTGCTTCATATCTTCAATGTCGGCTTCCGCTTGGGCTTCGAATTCTAAAATTTTCTTTTCTTCTTCAGGTGTTGGAATATAGTCTGAAACTTCGGCTATTCCTATATTTGGTATATTTTCGGTTTTTTTGTTCATAATTAAAAACCTCCTTGGTAAAATGCTGTTATTAAAAATACATCTTGCTCTTTTAG
Source organism: uncultured bacterium (assembly GCA_947647475.1). Classification (GTDB taxonomy): domain Bacteria; phylum Cyanobacteriota; class Vampirovibrionia; order Gastranaerophilales; family Gastranaerophilaceae; genus MGBC122484. The sequence goes on along the minus strand of CANSKM010000079.1, from coordinate 5,673 downwards.
ATATGTATAATATACGGTAATGTTGAATTCTTCACTGTATAGTTCATATCTGTCGTATGGTTCATTGTAAATTTCGGTCGTTTTGGAGAAAAAAGCAGCAATTGCTTGTTGAGGCATAACCAAATGTCTTATGTACATGTGGTATTCAAATGCGCCTGTAATGGGGTTCAGATCAAGCTTTACAACAAATTTTTTACCCCTTACTTTAAATGCTTTATACCTATGTTCGCCCATATTCTAAATTATACTCTTATGTACATACATTGTCAATACATAGGTATAAAGCCACGTGTAGTCACTGCGAATTTCCATCCAAAATCTCTGCGGATTTACTCAGTTTGTTTCTTATGCTGTGAATTTTTTCAAACAATACACTAAGCAGGGCATGCATTTCTTTATTGCCTCGCGGGCAATATTTTGAAAGACATTTTAAAATTCCCAATACCCCGTCTGTTTTATCCAGAGTTTTTAAAACATTCAGCAATACTACTCTTTCTCTGTCGGTTAACATTGTTTTCCTTTCGTTACTTTTTTTATTTTATAGACATTAAATTATGTTATACGACATTAAATCATGTCTATGATAAGATACAGATTGCCATTTGTCAAGAATAAAATATAATCTTCTTATGGAATTAGATGCAAATACGCTAATAAGAGTTTTTTTAACAAAAAAAGGCTTGAACATAACAAAGCTTGCAGAGCTTATAACCGAAAAAACCGGAAAGCACTGCTCAAGACAAAACCTTTCAAACAGATTGAAAGCAGGCACAATTCGCTATGACGAAATGCTTGTCATCGCAAAAATTTTAGGGTTTAAAATTAAAATCGAAGAAGAATAAAGCCCTGATCGACTTTTAGGCTGCCTTTTGCAAACTTTTACCGGGCGCTATTTGCTCATCGCAGCGCCGATAACTTCGGTCAATTCTTGCGTAATTGTTTCCTGCCGAACTTTATTATATTGAACGGTTAATTTTTTAATCATATCCTCAGCGTTGTTTGTCGCAGCGCTCATCGCAGTCATCCTTGAAGACAGTTCGCTTGCCTGTGCTTCAAGCATAGTCTGATAAATCACATTTGTAATATACATTGGAACGATTTTTTGCAAAACGCACTCTGCACAAGGCAAAAACTCCATTATAGAATCAATTTTGATATGATGCTCATATTCAACATTGTGTTCTGCATCAAATTCTTCCTTGTGGAATTTTTTCACTTGCATTTCTTGCGCCTTTTCCTTGCCTTCTTTTGGGGAAAGCGCAGGAAGAAGCGTCCAATCTTCAACTTTGTAGGTCATTGTGTTAATGTACCTTGTTGTGACAAGTTCAATCCTATCCACCCTTTGGTTAACATAATCTTCCGCCAAATCTTCAGCGACAATTTTTGCAGAACTTACGTTCAAGTCATCCAAAATTCCCGTATAAACTTCTTTTATATCAAAACCAAGAGTTTTTGAGGCATTTTTTAAAGGCGCCAAAGTTTTTTGCCCGACAAGATAAAGAACAACATTTTTGTTTTGGGCCTTTATTTCCTTAATTTTATTTAAAGTAAAACGGACGATATTTGCGCTGTAGGCCCCTGCAAGCCCCTTGTTTGAAGAAATTACAACAAGGGCAACCGTGTTCACTTCTCTTGAGTTTAAAAGGGCTGGGTAATTATCCACGGCGTGTTTTGTTTTTATCGGGTCAAATTCCGTTTTGCCGATTTCGCTATAGACTTTTATAAACATCCTAAAAAGTTCATACGTAAAAGGACGGGACATTTTAACCGCAGCTTCCGCTTTTTTCACCTTTGCCGCAGCGACCATTTTCATTGCGCGTGTAATCTTTTGGGTGTTTTTTATGCTTGAAATTCTATTTTTTATGTTTCTTAAATTTGCCATTTATTTTTTCCGAAATTTTAAATGTTTTCTGCCTTTAATTTGCATACAAACGAGGCTTAGCTTGCCTTAAAGATACTGTTTGTGAAGGTTTCGAGGTGCTCACAAAGCTGTTTTTTATCCTCTTCATCAAGCTTTTCACCCTTGTTCAATTTATCTTCAAGGCTTGATAAATTCGTTGAAAAATATTCAAACCACTTGCTTTTATACTCTTGAATTCTAGAGTTTTCAATATTATCAAGGAAGCCTTCGTTTCCGGCAAAAAGAATTGAAACCTGTTTTGCAGCGGATAGCGGCTTGTATTGAGGCTGAATTAAAATCTGGGTCAGCTTTTCGCCCTTTAAAAGCTGAGCTTTTGTTGCAGCATCAAGGTCTGAAGCAAACTGCGCAAAGGCTTCAAGTTCTCTGTATTGGGCTAAATCGAGCCTTAATTGGCCTGCAACCTGCTTTACACCCTTTGTCTGTGCCGCACCGCCCACACGGGAAACGGAAATCCCCGCATTAATTGCAGGCCTTTGTCCTGCGTTAAAGAGATTAGTTTCAAGGAAAATCTGCCCGTCCGTGATTGAAATAACGTTTGTCGGAATGTAAGCTGAAACGTCCCCTGCCTGGGTTTCGATGATTGGAAGAGCCGTAATTGAGCCGCCTCCAAGTTCATCAGACAATTTGCAGGCTCTCTCTAAAAGTCTTGAGTGGAGATAGAAAACATCCCCGGGGTATGCTTCGCGCCCTGAGGGTCTTTTTAAAAGCAAACTCATTGAACGGTATGCCTGTGCGTGTTTTGTTAAATCATCATAAATTATAAGCGCATGCCGGCCCTGATCTAAAAATTCTTCCGCCATAGCGCATCCTGCATAAGGAGCGATGTATTGAAGCGGGGCTGAATCATCCGCAGAAGCTGAAACAATAATCGTATAATCCATAGCACCGTTTTCTTCCAAAGTCTTTGCAAGCTGGGCTACGGTTGATTTTTTCTGGCCGATTGCAACATAGATGCAAATTACATCTTCATTTTTCTGGTTAATTATGGTATCAAGTGCAATTGCGGTTTTCCCTGTTTGTCTGTCCCCGATGATTAATTCTCTTTGGCCGCGGCCGATTGGAGTCAGGGCATCAATTGCGGTTAGCCCTGTCTGCAAAGGCTGATGCACGGATTTTCTTGAAATAATCCCCGGTGCTATGCGTTCAATCGGGCGGGTTTTATCGGTTTTAATTTCGCCCTTACCATCTAAAGGTAAACCTGTCGGGTCAACAATTCTTCCGATGAGCGCATCTCCCACAGGGGTTGAAGCTATTCTTCCCGTTGCCTTAACGCTCATTCCTTCTTTAATTTGGGTGTAATCTCCTAAAATTACAACACCAACATTATCTTCTTCGAGGTTTAGGGCAATTCCCAAGGTTCCCTTGCCGTCGTCAAATTCCACAAGCTCAGAAGACATAACATTTTTCAGGCCATAAATCCTTGAAATGCCGTCCCCGACTTCAATTACGGTCCCGGTGTTTGAAATTTCCAAGCCGTTATTATAGTTTTCAATCTTTGATTTTATTATATTCGAGATTTCGCCCGCAGAAATTGTTTGCATAAAGATTTTACCTTTCACCTGTCTTTAAATACTTTAAATTTTCAATCCTTTTTTTGATACTTAAATCTATTACGGTATCTTTTATTTTTATAATAATTCCGCCCAAAATTGAGCTGTCTGTTTCATATTCAGCCTCAATTTTTGCCCCTGTCTTAGAACAAAGTTTTTCTTTTAGCACATTTTTTTGATTGTCTTCAAGCTCAATTGCGCTTATAACCTTTGCCCTTACAATGTTTTGAAGTTTATCAACGTCTTCTTTGAAGGAAGCCGAAATTTCAGGCAAAATATCGAGCCTTGAATTGTCTGATAATAAATAAAGAAAGCTTAAAACCTGCTCCGGCACGTTTTCTTTGAAAATTTCCCCTAAAACTTCCTTCTTATCCCCTTTTGACACAACAGGGTTTAGAATGAAATCCTTGAGCTCCGGGTTTTCTTCAACTGTTTTTACGACAAATTCAAGCCCCTCTTGAAGCTCTTTTGCAAAGCTGACATCAGCCCCTTGAATAATATCCACAAGGGCTTTTGAATACCTTTTTGCAGGTTTTAAATTTTTATGCGAAACATTTGAAACATTTGCTGCCATTAAAATTTTATCTCCTCTAAGGTATCAATTTCTTTGATGCATTTGTCTATTAGCCTTTTTTGAAGCTCCATACCTGTTTGCCCGTCTAAAAGCCTTTCTTTTATTGTTTCTTCGGCAAGGGCTGCCACTTTTTCATAAATTTCCCCTGCGGCAGCTTCCTTTGTTTTTTTCAGGTTATTTTGAACCTGAACATCACATTTTTCATCAAGAAGCCTGATTTCATTCAAAAGAAAATGTGAGGCATTATCTTGCATATCAGATGCCGTCTCTTTTGCTTTGTTTAAGATTTCTTCTTTTTTGGCGCCAATGTTTTTTGTGCTTCTTTTTGCCTCTTTATATTCTTTTAAAGCCGCTTGTGCCGCATCAGCACTTGTCATTACGGAAGTTTTAATATCATCCGCCATCTTGTCAAAAATAGCCCCAAGCTTTGCTTTTTTAAAGATAAGAACCAAAATTGACACCATAATGATGAAATTTACAAGGTTTGATTCTAAAATCTTTTGGTATAAGGTCATATCTTCCATATCTTACACTCCCTCATCCAAAATTTTTGAAACCGCAAGGCTTACATATTCACCGATTTCCCCTTGAAGTTCATCCTGAACCTTTGTTTTTTCTTCTGCCATTTTGGCCTCATTTAAAGACAATTTTTCTTTAACCATATCCCTTTTTTCTTTAAGGGTAGCTTCTTTTTCTGTCTTTATTTTATCTTGCGTATTTTGCAAAATAGATGTAGCTTCAAGCTTTGCGCTTAGAATTTCTTCTTTGCCTGCTATTAGGATTTCTTCCGCTTTTTTCTTTGATTCTTCAACAGTATTTTTATTTTTGTCGTAAAACTTTTGCCGCTCCTCCATAATTTTTGTTATGGGGCGGTATAAAATTACATTCATTATCAACATAAAGATAATGAAACTTAAAGTTGCAAAAATAAATGTTCCGTCAAATTCTAAAAGCATTCTTTTTTATATTCCTCTGGCCTTTGGCCTTTTTTAGGTCTTATTAGGTCTTATTGCGGGCAAGCTTACTTGATTACAAACGCAATTAAGATTACAACCAAAAGTGCATAAATTGCACATGCTTCGATTAAGCCTGCGCCGATGTAGAAATATTTTGAAATTTGGCCTTCGGCTTCAGGTTGTCTTGCAATACTTTCAATGATTGCTTTTGTTGCAAGTGCAAGACCGATACCAGGGCCAAGAACGCCAAGACCGATTGCAATACCCATTGATAATAATTTTACAGCTGCTGTTTCCATTTTTTATTTCTCCTATTTTTTATTAAGTTTCTATTTTGTTTGATGTGCTATGATTATTTCGCGCTTTGTAATTTTTCTAGTGGTTTTTTGCCGTTGCCGTTTCAATATATGCGGCGGTTAAAAGCGTGAATACAAGGGCTTGAATAAACGCCACAAAAAGTTCAAAAAACATTATGGGCAAAGGCAAAAGAGAGCCCAAGAAAAGACCGATATTTTGAACCCAGGTTTCAGGCAAAAGCCCAAAGAACAAGGTTTGTGTAATTTTTAAAATGACATCAGGGGTTAAAAGCATAAAGACAAGACCCCCCAAAACCATAATTAAAATTTCACCGGCCAAAATGTTTGCAAAAAGTCGGACTGCAAGGGTTAGAGG
>CANSKM010000078.1 GCA_947647475.1 uncultured bacterium | reverse complement strand
TGCCGCAAAAGAGCATTTACAACAATATTTAGACTATTCAAATTTCTATAAAAATTAAACAAGGACCATAAGGTAAAAATAAGGGTAAATAAAAAAGGGCTTTTGGGCCCTTTAAATTTTGTAAGTATCCTCTTGTGTGTAAGTAGTAATGTGGTTTTTGACTAGCATTTGTAAGGCTTTAATTAGAAGTGCCTTTTCTTCTTTTCTCTCATTCTCTCTTTTTAATGTGGGTTTTGTTGGGTTTTTAAGTGGTTTTCTCTCTTTTTTGTGGTCTTTTGTTTTTCTCTCTCGTACTTATATAAAGTATTTGTTATCAAAAATATTGCTTTTTTATATACTTTTTAGTTAACAAAGCGCAATAAAACATAACATATCTTAATATAATATGTCCAAAAGCCGCCTATAGCAAGAAATTTTAAACGGAAATATTTAATGACATCTGTCCGGTTTTACAACGTTAAATGTTTTGTTTTCTGTAATTTCGCACCTTGCCGCTTTAATTTTATCCTTAGTTTCAGCGTCGATGCCCGAACCGCCAACAAGCCTGTCTATAAAGGCGTTATTTACCCTTACCGCCTTTGGAAGAGCGCCGATTTCATCCAAAATATCTTTAATTTGAACAAAATCGTATGAAAACGTCTGTTTGCAGTTATAGGTTAAAATTTCGCCCGAATTTGCCGTAATATCTTTTCCGCCCTTTTCAAAATAAACCTTGAAAATTGAGCGCAGGTCCTGAATTTCAGACTGCATAACGGTAATTGCCTGCTGAAGCCTTAAATACCTTTCAAAAAGATACTCAATATTATCAAGCTGGCTCAATTGCCATTCATATTTTTGAAAATACATCTTTTTTAGCGCGGGATAGCAAAGCGCAAGCCCCTCAGCATCTGCCATTGCCCTGTGGCGCGTTGAAAAATTCACGTTAAATGTGTTCATTAAAGCCTCTAAGCCGCAAGATTCAAGCTGTGGGTAGATTTCCTTGAACATAATTTGCGTATCGATGTGGTGATTTTCTAAAGGCCTGTCATAGAGGCGTTTTGAGGTTCTGTTTAAAAAGCTGAAGTCAAAAATTGCATTGTGCGCAACAATCGGATAATCTCCCAAAAATTCAAAAATTTTCGGGTAAATTTCTTCCTCTGTTGGCGCATCTTCAAGCATTTCTTCGGTTATACCATGCACTGCCTGAGAAGATTTTCTAATGTGCTGTTTTGCATTTATCAGGGTTTCAAATTTTTCTTCGATTTTGCCGTTTACAAGCTTCACGCCCGCAAATTCGATAATTTTTTCTTTGGTATAATCAAGCCCTGTGGTTTCAACATCAACTACAACTTCAATTTCTCTCTTCTTTGGCATTCAAATTTTCCTCAAATTCTTTGTTAAAAACCACGCCACTACCTTTCGAAAATGAAAAATAAAATCTACGAAATGAATATCTCCTTTTGGCCCGAAAACACCCGTTAACTTCGGCCTGGTGCTGCTATGTTTCCATCCTGACACGGTCCGGCCGCATAATCGCCGCTTTTGGGACAAACATCAACAATATTCAAATTTTCAATTGTTATCGTCCAAACCCTCACGGTAGGCTCTGCACCCGGCATAGGCTTCCGGTCAAGAGTTTGCAACACCCCGTGGAGCGTGGTTAAAAATATTGTAACATAAAAATATTCTCAAAAATCTTAATAAAAATTTATAAACAGGCAAAAAATTTATTCCTGTGTTTTATATATGATATAAAATAAAATTGGAGCCAAAAAATGATTAAACCAACATCATTAATATTTACAAAAGCCCAAACCAAAAAGGGAAATGCATACACAAAATCAAAAGCCGCAACACTCGTAGGCAGTACCTTGGGGTTTGCAAGCAGCGCATTTTTGGCAAAAAACATGCAAGTCACAACAGATTATTCCGATATTGAAGATGCAGCACTAAGAGCTGCAAAAGAATTGCACACAAGCAAAACCATAAAAGCCTTAGTAATTGCCGGCATTGCATTAACAGCAATTTTCAGCGGTAAGATTTTGGATACAATTCATAATAAAAAAGCACAAAAAACCGCGGATTTTAAAGCAGATATTAATGCTTAATAATAAAGCCTAACGCTAATTTGGTGTAGAAAAAATTTCTTTAAATTTTCTTAAATCAAATAAAAATTTTTACCATATTTTTAAATCGGGGCATAATTTTATGCTAAAATAAGAATATGTTTAAAAACACAAGACAGGAATTTTGTATTAAAACTTGCCCCCTAGACGACATTCAGGGCCTGGAAAACGTTTTGAATTCAATGTCAAAACAGGGCTGGGACCTTTATTCTTTACACGAAGGGGAAGTCGATAATAAGGTTGTATATAACGCCATTTTTGTAAAAGAGGTTGAATTTTCTAAAAACGAACAGGAATTTGAAGATATTCAAGGCTATAAGACAAAAATGGAGAAAATGCTCTATTCAAAAGAAGAGCCGTATGAACTTTGCCTTAATTTTCAAAAGAAAATAAGGGAAAAAAGAGAAAAAATTGAAGATTTAAAACACTTCCTTGAAGGCGCAAAGCCCGATGAACGCGAGGTTTTAAACGAAGAAATCGCAAAAGAGGTTAATGAATTAAATAACCTCAAGAAACAATTAAAAAGTTTGCTCTCCCCGTCCAAAATGGCAAACGCCCTTGGGGAAGAAAGGCTTTCAATCCATTTAAGCGAAGAAATTTATTCTCTGAATAACCCTTCAAAAGCAGGGACAAATTTGCTTGCAGAAACCGTTAAAGTAAGGCAGGAACTTACAAACGAAGTCGGCTACATTATCCCAAAGGTTTTATTTTTAGAAAACCCCGAGTTGGATGAGTATACATTTACAATCAATATCCACTCTATTCCTATAATTCAGGCGCAAGCATACCCCGAACACATTTTATATTTTTGTGATGAATTAAATATTAAAAAATACCCGAAAGGCTCGATTAAAGGGGTTGACCCGCTTTCCGGAAGAAAAATTGTCTGGGTGCCAAAGGCTGATGCAAAAGATTTTTGGGCCGAAGGCATTGACCCTAGTGCCTATATCGCACAATATTTAAAATATTTTTCAATTAAATGCGTTTCTGAAATTTTCAACTATAACGACCTAAACCGCTATATTGAGATTGTAAGCGAAAATAACGCCCTTTTAATTGATAACATTTTAGGCGATTTTATCTCGCTATCAGAGCTTAAATACCTCTTCTGTTCGCTAATAAGAGAAAAAGTGAGTGTAAAAGATGTAATTTACATTTTTGAAAAAATAAACGATTACGCGGACGATGAATCTAAGGCAGACCTTTTGGATAAGCTCAGAGTTTCCTTATCACGTCAGATTTGCTGGTCTTTAAGCAACGATGATAAAGAAATTATCGGATATGAAGTGAACGATAAAATTATTAAAATGCTTGAAGCGCAGTCTGAAAACGGCGATATGGAAACAGGAATTGTAAAAATTGACGGTGCAAAATTTGAAAAATTCGCACAAACAATTGAAGAAATTTCAGCTAAAAAAGATATTGTTCTTGTTGCGCCACAACATTTAAGACATATGCTCTTTGTCCTTGTGTCAGAGCTTTATACAGACATTCCGGTTATTTGCCTTGAAGAAGTGACCCCTGAATTTGAATTAAAAATCCTCGGCAGCATATAAGAGATATAAAAAAGCGCATAGCAGCAAACCCAAGCGCAAGGCAGGATAAATTTAAAAGCTTTTTTAGCTTAATTTTTGTGCAAATTAAAAATAAAAAAGGCCCTTTGAAAAAGAGGACCTGTCGAAATTTTCATTTCACTTTATAGAGGAGGAATTTTTATGACTAAAGTCTTTTTTTATTCCCAATGTGCCTAAAATAGCACTTGGGAAAGATTTATAAATCAGGATTGAATATCAATGTTTCTAATTTCCTGGCCACCGTTTACAATGGTTCCAAGCTGCATTGTCTGCATATTAAGCCTTTGAATTTCAGCGCCGACATCTCCTGAGAACACGTTTTCGTTTGTTTTAAGATAATCTAAAACAGGTTCCCAAATTGTGCCTATGGCGTTTTCTATTGTCTTTGCGGTGTTTGCGGCAGCACCTTTTCTATCAGGGATTACGTTAAAACCGAAAGATTTAATATTAAATTCGCTGACCATTTTTAAATTAGTCTCCTTTATCATCCTTATATAAAGTATTTCGTACCTAACCGACTAAAACTTTAATGATTTACCCCGCTTTGTAAACAAAAATTTACAAATTTTAAAAAATGCCGTATAATTAATTTAATAATGGAGTTAACAAAACACCCGCAAGGCACACTCGTTGAACTAACGTAAAGTTTTGTTAACATTTTTCAAAAAATTGTCACTTTTTAAATTCATGCATCTTATAAAATGAGTGAAGGTTAAAATATCGGAATATCCGATGAGGTTAAATTAATGGATTTTAAAAATCTAAAGTTTGTAAAAACGATTAAAAACTTGAGCCCGAAATTAAAATGGTTTATGTTCAAAAGCATCCAGGATTATAAAATCGGCTCGAAATACATAGACTATTTAATTCCTGAAGAAAACAAGGGAATTGAAAAAGATAACGAGCGCCTTGAAAAAATGGTCAAAGAAAGCCTTGTAAAAGAATTCGGGCCGGGTGTTAAAGATATGAAGTCATACAATCTTTTAGTCGATGCCGTTGTACACAATTTAAAGAAAAAACAGCTCAAAGGTTTGGATGATATTGAAGATATTGAGCTATAAGCTATAGCTAATTTTATACTTGTTTAACTCTTGAAATTGGATTCTTTCATTTCAAGAGTTTTAGTTTTCTATATCAACAAAAGGAAATTTCTACTCTTCCCAATATTTGCTTATCCATTTTGTGGGTTTGACGTATCTGAAGCCCATTTTCCCGAAATATCCTTTTAAGGCTTGAGACGGGGTCGGTTTGCCGTGAAAAATAAGAATTTTTGCTTTTTTTGGGAATTTTGGCATCATAAAATAATTCAAAGGAAATTTGTGCAAGCAATTTCTTTTAAAACTTACGCACCAGTCTTTTGGCCAATATTTTAAAAGTTCCCTGCCCCCGTTTTCGCCATTTTTTTGGCCTTTTTCATAAACCGCATAAGAAAGATAAGCCTGTTCATTTCTATGGCGCTCTCTTACAGCTTCGCCGTTTTGAATAAAGTTTGATAAAATTTCAGGGTGTTTTCCAATGTCAAACCTGAACACGGAAGAATTTCCGATGATATCTTTTGGAAAATCCCAATCTTTAATAATTAAAAATTCGCCCTCTTCTTCAAAAAAAGCGTCAATATTATCTAAAATTACAATGTCTAAATCAAGAAAAAGCGCCTGTCCTTCAAGGTCTGCAAGCTTTTCTTGAAATACTGTAAGCTTTCTCCAGCCCCTTTCAGGAAGTGCACTGTCCAGTTGCATTTCAGGAAGCGGACGAACCTCAATTCCTTCATTCAGGCCGTGAGGATTATCCGTAAAGCAGACAAACCTGTGTTCTATGGTTAAATTCTTTTCAACCATTTTATAAAGCCTGTTTACATATTCAGGCCCGAATTTGTCTCCCCATTTCATGCAAATGACATTTTTCATAAAAAATCTCCGAACTCTTCTTTCTTCAAGTATATTTTAAGAACAAGACTTTTGCAAACTTTTAACTGGAATATTTAATGGATTTTCCAATTGCAGCACTTGATAAAAAGTGGGGAGAAGTTGTATAATTAAAGCCATGGGATTTTTTGATTGGATTAAAAACTCCGGCGAAAAGTTAAGACGGGTTGAAGACAAGATTTATCAACAAAGAACGGATTTTGTTGAGATTTATCAACGTAACCTCGATTTAGAGAGGGAAATTTCCCAAAGAACGGAAGAGCTGCACAAAGCAAACCAAACTTTACTTACGCTTGAGCATGTTTGGGATATGATGAATTCTTCAAGACCCCTTTCAAGCGTTTTAGAAACCATAGTTTCAAGCTTGCATGGCGAATTTCGGTATTTATACAGCTGTATTATTCAAAAACAGTTGGATACAAAAGGTGAATTTTTCGCTTTTAAAACATACTTACAAAATGATTTTTCAATGAAATTGGACCAATGTCTTAAAACTCCCCTTTTTGAAACAAGGATAAATATTAAAAAAGATTCGGGCCTCTATGAAGCCATTGAAAACAAAAAATTCAGATATTATTCAATAAACGAAGATGTTTTTGAACTTTTGTTTCCTGAAAATTATTTCCCGGAAAAAATTGCAGAATTAAAAAACACAACTCTTGTAAAATCTTTAATGATACTTCCGATTGTATCAAAAGAATTTACGGGCTTTTTAGCCGTTTTTTCCCCAAGGGAAGAACCCAAAGACTCTGAAATTAATTTCTTAAACCTTTTTGCCCGCCAAATTGAGCTTGCAATAACAATTGCAAACCTTTTTGAAACGGTAAAAAAACAGGCTGTAACAGACCCCCTGACGGAGCTTTTCAACCGCCGTTTCTACGAAGATGCTCTTGCGCGTGAAGCAAAACGTGCCCTTCGTTTAAACCAGCCTTTTACGTTAATTTCACTGGATTTAGACAAGTTAAAACATATAAATGACATGTACGGCCACACTGCAGGTGATGCGGCAATTAAAGCTGTGGCAAGGGTTATAAACAAAAATTCAAGGTCTGTCGATGTGCCTTCGCGCGTTGGTGGGGAAGAATTTGCAATAATTTTGCCGGGTGTTGATTCACAAGGCGGACTTGTTGCGGCAGAAAGAATTCGCGCTTCTTTAGAGGCGGAACCTGTTGAAATTGTCGGAAAAATCACTGCAAGTATCGGCGTTGCAACGTTTATCGAACAAACTTCAAACCCGGATGAACTTGTTGAAATTGCAGATAAGGCGATGTATTTTGCAAAACAAAACGGCAGAAATCAGGTGAAACTGGCTGAAGCGGCAGATGAAGTTTCCTGGCAGGAAGTTGCCGTCGATGCGTTTGTTCAAATTCTTGATAACCACAAAATCCCCTTCAGCGAAGCTATGGCGGATGATTTATACAAAAAACTTCAGACAAACCAGGAAAAAGCAAGCGGAAGTTCCACAAGAGACCTGCTTTTCAGCGTTGTGGATACAATTTCAAAAAGCTACGCTCCCCAACACCAGGAA
>CANSKM010000077.1 GCA_947647475.1 uncultured bacterium | reverse complement strand
GCCATAAGCCATGCAGCCATTTGATAATCCTCAACGGTACCATCTAAAAGCCCTTGAACAAGAAAATCTATTTCTTCTTTCGTGTGGGTTTTTCCTTCTTTTTTCTTTTGTATAATATCAACCGCGCGCATATTTTACCTCACCTGATTTTTAACTCGTTAAATTTATTTATGATACGTTTCGTTATTTAAAATTTTATAAGCCCTGTATATTTGTTCCGTTAATATCAAAACTGCTTCCTGATGTAAAAATGTGAGTTTTGACATTGAAAATTTAAAATTGCTTTTATCCCGAACTTCCTGAACAAGTCCATCCGAGCCTCCGATTAGAAATATTATCTCGTTATACGCCCCGTCTGTTTCAATTTCTTTTATCTTTTGTGCAAATTCAGGGCTGGATAAGCTTTTTCCTTCAATTTCAAGAGTAATAACGTATGAATTTGTTTTTACATTGTTTTTAACAAATTCTAAAATAGAAGGTACTTCAAAGATTTTTAAAGAGGTATAGCCTGTGAGTCTTTTTTTAAATTCTTCAACACCAAGCTTAAAATAAGGCTCTTTTATTTTTCCTTCAAGTACAATTTTGATATTCACTTTTTTATGGGCCTTTTACACCTTTTTAAATGTTTTTAAACTATATCTTTATAAGAATCATTATTTAAAAGTTCATAGTTTATTTCATTTTCATTATCCGCAATTATTGCAGCCACAACAGCATCTGATGCCACGTTTACGGTTGTCCTCATCATATCAACAAGCCTTTCAAGCGCAAACAGGAAGCTAAAGCCGATTACAAGCTGCTCCGGTGTTAAGCCAATGCCGTTTAGAACAAGTGCGATAGTAATTAAGCCTGCGCCGGGGATTCCCGCACAAGTTGATGAAGCTACCATTGCAAGAATTGCAATTTGAAGAATTATAATCCAAGATAATTCAATACCATATGTTTGAGCAAGGAAAATAACAGCAACCGTCTGCATTAAAGCTGTTCCGTCCATATTAAGCGTTGCGCCCAAAGGAAGAACAAACGAACAGATTTTGCTTGAAATACCGCGCTTTTCGCAGCAGGTTATGGTTAAAGGCAAAGTAGCAGAGCTTGAAGCCGTACCAAAAGCAACCATAATTGCCTCTGTTATTGCCGTGTAAAGCTTTCCAACGGGAACTTTTGAAAATATTTTAAGCATTAAAGGATAAATAAAGAAAAACTGAATTAAAAATCCTAAAGCAAGAACAAGAAGATATTTCCAAACCCCTTCAAACATTGAAACACCAAAGTTTGAAACAGAAGCTGCAGTCAGTGCAAAAACACCGGGAGCAGCAAGATACATAATCCAATCCGTAACTTTCATTGTTGCTGCAAAAATACTTTCAAAGAATGAAACAACAGGGCGATTAATTTCACCGATTTTTGCAAGAGCAATAGAGAAAATCAGAACAAATATAATAATCGGAACCATATCTCCTGTTGCAAGAGAATGGAACGGGTTTTTAGGAATTAAACCTAAAAACATGCCTGTCATATTAGATTGCTGCTCTGCAATTGCAGATGAAACATATCCTTGCATTTGATGCGCTACATCAGGATTTATAAAGCTTTGAGCGCCCATGCCGGGTTTCATAACAAGAGCTAAAACAGCACCGATTGTAACTGCAGCACAGGTTATAATTAAATAATAAAAAATCATTTTCTTGCCGAATTTTGCAAGCTGTTTGTTGTCTCCGATGCTTGAAATACCGATTACAATTGCACTTATAACAAGAGGAATAACAACCATTTGGATAATATTAATAAAAGATTGTCCTATAATGTCCAAAATTTTATGAACAAGGGGATAATGGGAAGCGGGAAGAAGAATGCCGACAATAATACCTGCTATGAGGCCAAAGAAAATATGCCAGTTTCTCTTAATTCCAAGTAAAATTGCTATTAATATCTGCATATGTATGCCCATTTAATTAACCCTCTTTTAATAAATTGTTAACTTCGATTTTTCACCATACTAATAATACAACTATTTTGCCACCATGGCAACGCTTTATGGGGTTTTACTCAATTAAACGGATGATTTTTCAAAAATCGCTTAATCAATTTCCCTTCTTTTGCGATAATAAAAGTAATTTATTTTATGACCAGATTAAAGGTTTAAAAAACAAATAAATGTTTACGCAAAAAAACCCGCAAAATACTGTAAATATTGATTTTAACGAGCTGTCACCCGAAAAAGAATCTGAAATTTTAATTTCCCAAGCGACAGCCGCACATCAGCAATATATTTTAAGGGCAAACAACGAAGATTTAATTAACGCCATAAATTTATATATAAAGGCAATTAAAATAAACCCCGACATTCCAAGCGCCTATTACAGGCTTGCAAGTTTGATGCACGAAAGCGGACAAATTGGGCTTGAAGGAGCACTTGAACAGTGCAGAAGAGCGGTTGAATTAGACCCTAAAAGCGCAAGTGCCAGAATGTATTTAGGGTATTTTCTCTCTCAAAACGGCGAATATGAAGAAGCCAAAGAGCAATTTAAAACGGCAATGAAGCTGAAGCCCACATCTTCCCACAGGGCAAGGCTTGCAATGGCTCTTGCGTTCCTTGAAAAAAGGAAGCAAAACGAAGGAAGCGCGGATTTTATTTCCTTCTCAAAAGCAATGTTCTACATCTTTTCAGGCTCTTTTCTTTTCTTGTTTGACAGGGCAAATATTAAAATGTTCTGCAAAAATGTAATCAATGACCTGAACTTTGCAAAATACAGAGCTGTCGGAAAGATTTTAGAAAAAACAAATCTTGATAAAAACGCGTATGAACTTTATTCAGATGCTCTTGATAACACAAAAAATGCACCTTTGTTCTACGAAAAAATGGCAGGAATTGCAATTAAAAAAGAAAGACCCGAAGTTGCACTCCAGTGCTATCAAAACGCAGTTCAATTATCAAACCACGACCCTGAAACCGTTGTGGATTTAATTGAATTTATAGAAGCAAATTTCCCTGAAAAAGTTGATGATTTAATTGATAATTATACGATTTTAATTAAAAAAATCCCGGGTTTTTCAAGAGGCTATTACGAGCTTGGAAACTTATATCTAAAAAAAGAAGAGAAAATAAACGCAGTGAGTGCTTTTAAGCTTGCACTTGAAGGAGAACCCGAAAACCCCTTCTATCAAAATTCTCTTGCCTTTGCATACGTTCAATTGGAACAATACGACAGTGCCATTGAACTTTACAAAAAAGCGCTTGAAAATAATCCTGATAACGAATGGACAGCGGTTGTGGCACAGGCTTTGGCTGCAATTTACCATAGAATTAAGGGGAATTTTGATGCTGCAATTTCGATGCTTCAAAATGCTTTAATTTTAACCAAAAACAAAACGGAAATTTATCTTTCCCTTGCAGATATTTATTATGACATTGAAGATATGGATGAAGCCATAAAATATTATACGCTTGCAATCGAAGGCGGATATAAAGATGCAAAAGTCTTCTCAAGGCTTGCAATGGCTTTTTGGGAAAGAGATTACATTGAAAATGCCATAGAATTTTACACAAGGGCAATTGATATTGAGCCTGATTATGAAATAGCCTATAATAACCTTGGCGTTGTATATTTTGACGGCCTGAACGATGCAGAGCGTGCAAAACCCTGCTTTGAAGCAGCCTTGAAACTCAACAATAACTATACAATGGCACATTTTAACATGGCAAGATATTTTGAAACCAAGGGAAACAAGGTTTCTGCGGCAAATGAATATCAATATGCGCTTGATTTAAACAAGGTTTACCCTGAAATTGACGATGAAATAATTGAAGAAAGACTGTTCAAGCTTTTTGAAACATAAAGCTCGCCTAAAAGATTGGGCACAAAATCCAAAACAGTTTCAAAACATCTGCCATCCAACAAAAACAACAAAACCGGTTAAATATATAAATTATGAGAAGATTTTTAAGAGTTTTTAAAAATACAACAGTGAAGATATTCAGCTTTGTGCTGTTTATAGCCTTCATTGCAAGTATTTTTATTTTTAAAGATTTCTACATAAGCCAGTGGAACAAGGCTTTAAGCTTTTATTACGTTTATCTTGGAGATAATTATTACAAAAAACATAAGCCTCAAAAGGCTATAAATTCTTATGTTAAAGCCTTAAATCTTTACCCGAAGCACTACAGAGCCCAATATAACCTTGCAAACCTTTATGTTGTATACGAAGATTATTATTCAGCCCTTGATGCATATTCAAAAGCATTGCAGCTTCGCCCGGATTTTACCGTTGCAAGAATAGACTACGCAATTGTCCTTTCCGAGGCCACTTTTAATTACGATCGTGCCATTGAAGAATATAATCTTGCAATTGAAAAAATCCCAAAATGGGTCTATATCCCATTTATTGTTGATAATAAACACTCATACAAACACAATAAAGGCGTTGCCTATTATAACCAGGGTCTTGCCTGGCGCGGAAAATCCCTTTTAAACGGAGAAGACCTTTTTCTTTCGCGTCGCTTCCTTGAAAATGCCGTAAATTCTTATGAAAAGGCTCTAAAATCTTTAAAAACTTACGATGTTTATTATAACCTTGCAATCGCACATCATCTTTTAAGAAACCCTGAATATGCAGGCTATTATTACTGCAAGGCCATTGAAAAAGAGCCGATGAAATATGAAGCGCACTACAACCTTGCAATTCTTTTAAAAGGCATGAAAAGATATGCTGATTCCATTGAAGAATTTAAAAAAGCAGGCCTCATCTTGGATGGCAAAGGAAACGGCAACAAAACAAGGTATATTTACGATGTTTTAAACGAAGTAAACCAAAAATACGCAGTTTCAGAAGAATATGAAAACCTGAAAGAAAGCTTAACGGAAGAAAACAGCACCGGAAATTCAAAAGAAGTAACGTACGTTAAAGGAAAAATGCTTGTCGTAGATGAATTTGACGGCGCGATGATTAAAAACTTCAAAACCTGTGCAAACAAAAAATATTTTGAAGCAGGCATAAGGGATTAGCCGCTTGTTTATTGGCTAAAATCCAAGCAACACAAAGACTTCCCATGCAAAATCCAACAACACAAAAAACAAAGGAAAAATCTTGAAAAACACCGAAAAAACAATCTATAATTTCTTGTTAAACCTCACAAACGTCTTTGAAGTTTCAAAGACGGAAACAGAGCTTGCACAAGGCCTGCAGGAAACTTTTAAAACCTTTGGTGATATTAAAGAATTCAAAATCTTCCTTTTTGATGATGTTCTAAATTCCCTCAAAGATTTCACGAAACCCTGGGAAACCCTGAAACAAGACTATCTTGCAAACATTTTAAACAGCTATTTTTGCTCCTTTAAATATAATAATGCAGATTTTATCAAGGAAAAAGATACTCTCGCCTTCCCCGTTTTCGACGAAACCCGCCTCACAGGGCTTGTTTATCTTAAAGGAAACATTAAAAACAAGATTCTGTTTGAAATTCTCCCCCTTGTTTCAAGGCAAATTTCCTTTGCGCTTCAAAATTTGAAAAATTCAGAAGAGATGATGACCCAGCAAAAATTCCACAAAACAATCAGAAACATTGCAAAAATCATCGAAACACAATATGAGCTTAATTATATAATGCCTGTTTTGGGCGAAATGATTGATAGCTTTATCACAGAACACTTAATTTATGTTTTCTTAAAAAACCCCAAAAAGAAAGACTACAAGCTTGTTTGGCCAAATAATTGTTCCGATACAAGAATTTTAAATTATCTAAGTGTTATAAACCAAAAAAGCACGGCAATTCTTGAAGACGGCGGTAAAATAGGAATATTTCCTCTTTTTTGCGAAGGCAAAATTTTTGGCGCAATCGTTGCAAAAAGCGGCCTTGAAAAATTAAACAACAAAGATACGGATTATTTAATCGAAATCTCAAAACAAGCTTCCACCACGGTTGAGCGCGCCTGCAGCTATATGAAAATCCTGGAACACGCCACTTTAGATGCCCTCACGGGCCTAAACAACAGACACCAGTTCCACACAAGGCTTCATTCCGAAATTGCAAACGCAAAAAGGCAAAAAACAAGTCTCTGCTGCATTATGACCGACATTGATTTCTTCAAATCCGTAAACGACACATACGGCCATGCCGTGGGCGATTGCGTTCTTAAAACCGTCGCAAAGGCCATTAAAAAAGAGCTTAGGGAATATGACATCCCCTCTCGCTATGGCGGAGAAGAGTTTACAATCCTTTTACCGAACACTTCGCTTGAAGAGGCAACCGTTGTTGCAGAGCGTTTAAGGTCACAGATTGAGAAAAAGAAAATAAACATCGAAGACTACCGAATTGAGGGCGTTTCAAGCATTTCTGTCACAATTTCCGTTGGCGTTTCGCAGTATAAAAATTCGATGGCAGAACCTGATGAGCTCTACAGGAGCGCAGACGGGGCACTTTATGAAGCTAAAGAATCCGGCCGAAACCGCGTCATCATCGCAAAATAACCTTCACCATCATCGCAAGATTTTGCACTATAATCATTCAATGGCCACATTATTGTAAGCATTGCTGAAATTCATTCAGTGAGCAGCCGTCATTGCGAGGGAAGCGACAGCGTACCGAAGCAATCCAGAAAAATTTAGTAGGTTACGGTGCAGTACGAAAAAGCGTCTCCAGAGAAGAATGCAAACTGTTTAATTTATGTTCGATTTCTCCAAGGAATTTGCCATAGGGCAAGGTATCTTTGTTTTGTTGTTCGCTGTTTAGGAGGGCCATTTTTAAAATATAAGTTGAATTTCTGATTTCAAGGAGCTTTTCTGCAATTTCAAGGCGTTTTTCTTCCATTGTATTGTCCTTTATCAAATTGTAATCTTTTTGCTTACATACATATTAAAAATATAATGCAAAAATGTTTTTGTGACAAATAAGATTACAAAAATTTATAAATTTGGAAAAAACATCGCCAAATATAGAAAGGCAAAAGGGTTATCGCAAAATAAACTTGCGGAAATTTTAGGTGTTTCAAGAGAACATCTTGGAAAT
Source organism: uncultured bacterium (assembly GCA_947647475.1). Lineage (GTDB taxonomy): Bacteria > Cyanobacteriota > Vampirovibrionia > Gastranaerophilales > Gastranaerophilaceae > MGBC122484. The sequence goes on along the minus strand of CANSKM010000077.1, from coordinate 202 downwards.
ATTGAAATCGGCAAAAAAACTCCGACTATGGATTTATTAATAAAAATCGCAGAAGCGCTCGAAGTTAAAGAAAAAGATTTGTTTGAATTTGAATAGCGGAGCTCGTTAATAAAATTTTGTACCGTTAGCATAAGCAATCTAGAGATATTTAGCGAATGTATAAAGCGAGTATGTTTGAGACCCCGTGCCCTTTAGCTTAGCA
>CANSKM010000076.1 GCA_947647475.1 uncultured bacterium | reverse complement strand
CGGCAGTTGTAAACGGAGTTAACGCTGCTTCGTCCAATTACGGTGCAGGGGGCGGGGGAGGTTCAGCCTCTAAGACAGGGCTTGGAACTTCAGGAACCCACAGCTTTGGCAAAGGCGGAAACGGCGCAGGCGGGTATATTTACCTTAATTACAAGATAAAATATGATGCTGCAGGCGGAGGGGGAGGCGGAGCAGGCTCTGTTGCGGTGATTAGAGAATACCGCGTAAACCAGGGCGAATGCACGTTTACCATAGGCAAAGGCGGCGGGGGCGGCGGCATTTCAAGCGACGGGAAAAACGGCGGAGACACAAGCGTTGTTTGTACAAATTCGGGGGGTGAAACATTTAGGGTGTTTGGAGGCGAAGGGGGCAAAAAAGGAACAACGGCGGATACTTTGGACGGACACTCCACAGGGGGTGCAGGCGGAAACCACGGAGGATACAGCGAAGATGTTACAGGGCTTCCTCCTTCAAAATTTTCAACCAAAACAGGCCTTAGCGGAGAACAAGGGGGGATAAACGATGCGACACACACAAACTATGTTCCTGTGTTATACAGCGCAGGAGGCAGAGGGGGCACCGGGGGAACAGGGAAAAAAGGCGGCTGCGGGGCAATGTTGAATGATGTTGTGTGCACCTATGCAACGGATGTTATTCCCGATATGACGGCGATAAACGGGGTGGCAATGTCTGCGAACGATATTAAGTTTCCTGATTTTACACAGGCGGATAATTACGGGGAATCAGGCAGCGGAGGCGGAGGCGGAGGCTGGCATATGCAAACAGGCTCCGGCCAAGGAGGAGACGGGCTTGGAGGCTTTGCATGTATATGGTGGGAGAAGCTGGAATGATACGGGGAGGCGCAGTCCAGTGTCGCCCTGTCCGCCAAGCTCATCGCTTGCCGTCACGGCCTCACATCCTTAAGGCTCGCTCAGTCTCATTGGACGCGTCGCGTCACAATTCGACCGTCGCTAAGATTTTAGAACGATAAACAATTTCTCGGGTATTGATTTTGTAACCTTTCAATACCCTTTTTCTTTATCGTCCAAATAACGGTTTTAACAAAAGCCAATCCGGGATATTATAAAAATGCGGCAGGCCCTAGGGGCACCTTCCCTTCCAAACAACATAACTGCAGTATGAAGTTGGAGAGGGGGTGATGCAAGAAGTGTTTATTACTGAGAAAGCGCTACTTCTTATCTTGTTGATAATCATAGCGCTTAAAGCATAAACATTAGGGCCTTTAATGGGAATGTATCGAGCATTCCCGCCCTTTATATTTTCATTATAACTCAATTTTCGCCAAATTCAACATGGGAATAGCTGCATTTAATAAATTGTACCACTTTAAGCCCCTACCACAATGCTTTTGGCATATAGCGGGTGTAAAACCAAACAGGAATGCCGTCATATTCACCCTCGGGGAATTCAGCCAAAAACTTTTCATCCGCCCCGATTGCAACAATCGGAATGCCGGTTTCTTTGGATACTTCTTTAAGCTTGTTATAGCCCCTTATAATATCCTCTTTTGTTGTTTCATCGGAAAGATGCGTGTTTGAAATGAAGCCTGAAAACTTCTTCCAGGGGCGCTTATTCAGGCCTGAAGAAAAATCTATATATTCTAAAATGCTTGCCTTGTCGCGCGTTTCAAACTTTGATGTGTTCACAACAAGATAAATTCTTAAATCCTTTTCTTCTTCGATATTATTCAAAATATCAAGAATATCAAGGCCGGAGGCACCATACCCGACATCAATTATCATATCGCCGTTTTTTGAAAGGCAGTTTATTTGTTCTGCCGTAACGTAGCTTCCCGCCTCCCCAAGGCCGAAATAATCAAGCTGTGCGATAATTGAGATGCCTTTTTCTTTTAAATCTTCAACAATCGGACGAAGGCAGTATGCAGGCTCCACGGTGTCTAAATCCACAAGGGTAATGTCTTTACCGCGCCTTGCATATTGAAGCGCACGGTTTAGGGCGCTTTCGCTTTTGCCGCTTGCGTATGCGCCTGTAAATACTTCAACTGTTCTTTTTAATTCTTCGCTCAAAATTGCCTCGTCCCTTGCCTTATGGCACTATAATATGTTTCTTATGCGTTATTTTCCGCCTTGTTTAATTCTTTCAGGCTCTGTCTTTCTTCGTATTCCTTTATTTCCTTTGAAGCTGCAGGCAGAATAGATTTAAAAACGCCGATTAATTCAGGGTCAAACTGGCTTCCTGCGCGCTCTTCAATAAGCCTTAGAGCTTCTTCGTGGCTTAAACCCTGTCTGTATGCCCTGTCTGACACCATACTGTCAAAGGCATCGGCAATTGCAATAATTCTTGACCCTAAAGGAATATCTTCGCCCGCTTTACCGAAAGGATAGCCGTTTCCGTCATAATGTTCATGGTGATATTTAATCACTTCAATAACATCGTACAATTGTTTAATGTCTTCAAGGATTTTAACGGAATGGTGCACGTGTTTTTTAATTTCCTCAAACTCTTCAGGCGTCAGCTTTTGAGATTTATTTAAAATATCTTCTGCAACGCCAATCATTCCAATATCGTGCAAAAGACCTGCAAGCTCGATAATTCCTGCTTGAGATTTATCCAAATTTAAAAATTCGACCATTTTTGAAGAATAAAAAGCGACACGACGGCTTCTGCCAAGCGTGAAAGAATCTTTGGCATCAAGCGCCTCTATAATTGCTTTTATGGTGCCTGAGAATAATTCTTTTAAATCTTTAATTAAAAGCTCATTATCCACTTTTAACTGATAATATTCAAGGCTTGCTTCAACGATATGCGCCAATTCATCTGGCACATAGGGCTTTTTAATGTAACGGTAAATTTTTGCATAGTTTATGGCATCAATCAAAATTTTAACGTCAGAATAGGCCGTAACAAGGAGCCTGATTGCATTTGGATGACTTTCAGCGGATAATTTTAAAAATTCAACCCCGTCCATGCCGGGCATTTTGTGGTCTGAAATTATACATTGATAATCCCCGTCTTTTAAAAGTTCAAGTGCTTCCTGAGGACTGTTTGCTTTCACAATTTCATATTTGCCGCGAAGCGTTCTATACAAAAGCTGGAGGTTATCGGGCTCATCATCCACTATTAAAATTCTGTACTTTGCCATTTTTAAATCTCCCGCCTTTAAGCCTCAATCTGCTTAATTTGTTCATCGGTTAATGCAGGCTGCGCGTCTTCTTTTTTAACCGGGTGGTTTATCGGAAGAACAATTTTAAAAGTGGCGCCTTGTCCAAGCTCTGATTCAACAGAAATTGAACCGAAGTGGTTTTGAATAACACGATAGCTTATGGACATTCCAAGGCCGGTCCCTTGCCCCACAGGTTTTGTCGTAAAGAACGGATCAAAAACTTTTGAAAGATTTTCTTTTTTGATGCCTTTCCCTGTGTCTTTGAATTGAATTTCAACGTTTTCGCCTGCACGCTTAACGTTAATATAGACATCACCGTTTCCTTCAATTGCAGCTGCGGCGTTATCCAAAATGTTCATAAACACCTGGTTAATTTGTCCGCCGTATGCTTCAATTTTCGGCAGATTTTCTTCATATTCTTTATGAACCGTAATTCTGTTTTTATATTTATTGTTCAAAATGTTTAAAGTTGTATCAATTTCTTTTGGAATGTCAAATTGGGTCATAACCATTTCTTCCATCCTTGAGAAATTCTTTAAATCCAAAATTATGTTTTTGGTTCTTTCCGTTCCTTCAACACAAGAGCGGATTAATTCTTTAATATCATCTTTTAAGAATTCTATGTCGATTTCTTCTTTTAATTTTTCAATTTCAACCCTTTTTTCGGGAGAAAGCGCCTCTTCGTTTTCCGTATATTTTTCTATTAAATCGAACATATCTTTGTTATATTTATCCAAAATCATAATGTTCCCGTAAATGAAGTTTATCGGGTTATTGATTTCATGGGCAATACCTGCAACCAATTCGCCAAGAGAGCGCATTTTCTCTGAATGCACCATCATAGCCTGAGCTTCTTTTAATTCATCATTGGCCTTTTCAAGCTCCAGTGTTCTTTCCTGAACTTTTTGCTCCAAAGAAGAGTACAGTTCAAGAAGCTCTGCAGCCATATTATTATAAGCCTGAACAAGTTCGTTTATTTCGCCAAACCTTGTTTTTTTCAATCTGTAGTTAAAGTTTCCGCCGGCAAATTCCTTGACACCTTGCGTCAAGCGGATTAGAGGGCTGTTAATTATCCGGCTCATCATCGCGCTTGCAAGAAGCCCGAAGAAAAGAAGAACGAGCACAAAAATCTTCATATTATCAAGCATTATATGAATATTGTTGTTTTGTATCTTGCCTTGAGAAAGGCCGATTGTCATATTATAATGGTCTGTTGCGCCCTGAATTTCCTGAACATCGTTAATATCATCTATTTGCTTGTGCAAAATATTACTTGCATCGTATGCGTGTTTTCCTTCTAAAGATTTTTCCGTTGACCAGATAATTTTATTTTTGCTTGCATTATCTTCAACATTATATGCATAAGCATAAGCCAACATATTGTTTGCTTTTAAAACGTTTACAACCTTATCTACCCTTCCGTAGTCTCTTCCTGCATTGTAAGAATCCGAGAAAAACTGGAACACAAGAGAAGACACAACATAGTTAAAATTTCTTATGTTGTTGTTGTAATCGGTTGAAATATTCTTAACAAATCTTAATACATATCCAACAGTTAAGATAACAATTCCCGCAATTAATATACTTGTTAAAAACGCAAAATATGAACTAATCTTAATATCTTTTTTTTCAAGTTTAAGCTTTAGAGGACTCCCTTTTGTATTCATTCTTTAACTCCACAACTTTTTTGTTCAGACTTTTTTTGTTTGGGTCTACTTTTCACTTCCCATATTCTCAGCCTCGGTTAAGCTTCTGAAAGAATATTGAACAAGGGCAATCCTGTCTATGCTTTCGATATTTTTAAACTTGCCTGAAACAGACCAGGCTTTTTTGCCTTCATACTCAATTTGCTGAATTCGTATGGGTTGTATGGTACATTTAATGGTTAAGTTATTGGATAAACCAATATTGATATTATACTCTAAATGCTCTTCAAGCGGTATATTTGAAATAAATTTCAACCCTCCGGCGGAGATATCTTCAGTTTTTAAAACAACATTATCAAAATCGGCAAAAGAGAGTTCTCCTCTAAAATCTACCCTTGAATATTCCCTTCTTTGAATATTTTTATAGCTTAAAGGCATTTGAACTTTGATGTTTGCGCCCTCTTTATCGGTAATTTTGGTCGTGAAATAAATAAGCCCGTCGTTGTTTGAGCCGAAAATTTCAACCTCATCTCCTTTTGTATAATCACAAAGCTCATCTTCGCTTGCAATCGGAAGATTAAAAGCAATTAAATCTTCTGAAGATTCAACTATATTGCAGATTGTAGAACTTTCAAATTTTTCGGGGATAATTCTAAAATCTTTGCCGTTTTTAATTACATTTTGCATTTTTTGTCCTTAAATTTATTTTGGGGCCGCTTTGCCCGAAATATAATACTATCCCGTTTTCTACTCTGCAAAAACACCCATTCGGCGGAATTTTGAATATCTGTCATCCTTTAATTCCTGAGGGGTCTTGTTTTTATATTCGTTTAGTGCCTTCAAAAGGCTTGCTTTAAGGTTTGATGCCATAAGTTCAACATCGTAATGCGCGCCGCCAACAGGCTCTTTTACAACTTCATCCACAATGTCAAATTTTAAAAGGTCATCACCTGTAATTTTTAAAGCCTGCGCTGCGGTTTTTGCTTCCGCCGCATCACGCCAAAGAATTGAAGCACAGCCTTCAGGCGAAATTACCGTGTAATATGCATGTTCTAAAATTAAAACCTTATTTGCAACAGCAAGCCCCAAGGCCCCGCCGCTGCAGCCTTCGCCTGTAATAACGGCTATCACCGGAACATCAAGCTTTGCCATTTCTTTTAAATTAACCGCAATTGCAATCCCCTGGCCTGTTTCTTCGGCTTTAATCCCGGGGTATGCACCCATAGTGTCAACAAGGGTAATAATCGGCAAATTAAAACGGGAAGCATGTTCAAAAAGCCTTAAAGCCTTTCTGTAGCCTTGCGGCTGAGGCATGCCAAAGTTATATTCAAGGTTTTCTTTTGTGGTTTTCCCTTTTTGGGTCCCGATTATCATCACGGGAGTTCCGTCTATCTTTGCAATGCCGCCAATAATCGCTCTGTCATCGGAGCCTTCTCTGTCCCCGTGAAGCTCGATAAAGTCTTCTGTCATTAAATTTATATAGTCTAAGAAATTCGGACGCTGCGGATGTCTTGCAATTTGAAGCTTTTGATATGCTTCAAGGTTTTCGTAAAGCTCTTTTTTATACTCTTCCGTTTGTTTTGAAAGAGTATCAATTTCTTTATCATAGTTCATATTTGTATCCATGCTTATCTTTTTCAATTCTTCAATTTTTTCCTGCATTGTATATATAGGTTTTTCAAAGTCTAATATTTGCATGCCTTTATTTTTCCTTTTATATTTGCTTTTTTGCCCGTTTTAAGGGGCTTTTAAAATTATTTCGTCGCTCCTGCCATTGATTTTGGGGCCTTTGCCGCGTTGGTTTTGCCTTGGGCAGCATTGTGCATTGAAATAATTTTTGACAATTTCTCTTTCATTTCGTTTCTTGCAACGATTAAGTCAATCTGGCCGTATTTTAAAAGATATTCTGCAGTCTGAAAATCCGCAGGAAGCTTTTCTTTAATCGTTTGCTCGATTACCCTTCTTCCCGCAAAACCGATTCTTGCGCCTTTTTCTGCTATCATAATATCCCCAAGCGTGCCAAAGCTTGCCGTAACCCCGCCAAATGTGGGTTCTGTTAAAACTGTTATGTATAAAATTTTTGCTTCGTTTAATTTTGCAACAGCGCAGCTTGTTTTTGCCATCTGCATAAGGCTTAAAGCGGACTCTTGCATTCTGGCGCCGCCTGAAGCTGTGAAAACAATAACCGGAATTTTCTCTTTGAGGGCATCTTCCATAATTCTTGTCACCTTTTCGCCCACGACAGAACCCATTGAGCCGCCCATATAATCAAAATCCATAACGGCAACGGCAACTTTCTGTCCGTCAATTTCGCCAACACCCGTAATCACCGCTTCATCAAGGTCTGATTTTTCTTTTGCGGCCTTTTGTCTTTTTGAATAGGGCTGTGTGTCCACAAATTCAAGAGGGTCTTTTC
>CANSKM010000075.1 GCA_947647475.1 uncultured bacterium | reverse complement strand
GTCAAAGACGGGACCGTGTCCCTGAGGCCAAAACCCTTGGAATGGAAGGATTTCAAGGGTTTAGTAACCCTGAAAACTATTGTCTCTGGTTTAAAAAGCCATAGTTGCCTTTTTTCTACACCAAATTACACGGCATCATTTTTCTGATTAAACTTGCCACAAGCCCCATATTTTCCTTCTTTTCGGGCTTTAAAACTTTCTGAATATTCTGAATTTCTTGTCTGACATCTTCCCTTAAGGGCTGATATTCTGAATACATCGGGTCGAAATAATCAAATTCTAAATCTTTGTTTTCCATTTTGCCACCTTGCCTTTCATCCTTGTGTTGAACCAATTTCGGGCCTAATCTTCCGCCCTATATTTATTACTTCGTCCATGCCAAATGAAAACTTTATTTTTTCACCTCCTTTTGTATATTTATGTTACAATTTCTTTATGAAAATTAAGACTTCAAACATCGAAGATACAAAAAAACTGGCCGAAATTTTTGCCTCCTGCCTTCCTTCTGAAGGCGCTTTTGTCTCTCTTTTTGGGGATATCGGCGCAGGGAAAACCGCCTTTGCACGCTGTGTTTTTAAGGCCCTTGGCGTGAGGGAAAAAATCACAAGCCCAAGCTTTGTAATCTTGAATGAATACAAAGGCGCAAAACTTCCGCAAAAAGAGCATTCGGCCGCACAAACCGCCCAAAAGGAATTACCACAAAAAGAACTACCACAAAAGGAACTACCAATATACCATTTCGACCTCTATCGCCTTGAAAATGAAGGCCTTGAGACCATAAAAGAAGAGCTTCGCGAATATTCAAGACCCGGCGTTTTAACTTTTGTCGAATGGGCAGATTTTGGCGCGGGCGAATTGCCTTATAACCGCCTGAATATCAAGGTTTCTTACGATGAAGAAGAATTTAACGATTCGCGCTATTACGAATTTGAGCCCGTTGGTGCGGAATATAAAGAATTTGTGCAAAAAATCTCCCAAAAAGTGCAAAGCGAGGGCCTTTTAAAATGACAAATTTAAAAAACGCTGAAAATATGAAAAACGCTGAAAATATGAATATTCTTGCTTTTGATACCACTTTGGACAAAACCTATATCGCCCTTCAAAAAGGCGGCCTTCTTAAAGAGTGCGCAACCCCAGAAGGGCCCAAAACCTCCACGGGGCAAATAATTCTCGATGAGCGTGTAATTAAAACCGATGAAAAAAACTACCATAGTGCATATTTAATCTCTGCAATCAAAGATATTATGCAAAAAAACGACTTAAAACTTCAAGAATTAGGCTTAATAGCTGTAAATAACGGCCCCGGAAGCTTTACGGGTATCCGCGTCGGGGTCACCGTTGCAAAAACTTTGTCAAAGGAATTAGGTGTAAACGTCCTTGGGGTCTCCTCTTTGGATATTTTGCAAAAGGCCCATGAAAACCTCTCTCCTGATGTTGTAGCTGATGCCAGAAAAGAAAGTTTTTATTTCAAATCTTCAGGCGATGCAAACACGGGCTCAAAAGCGCAAAAACCTAAAGAGTGCGACAATATCAGCCTTGTTCCGTATTCTGAAATTCAAAATAAAATCACCAAAAACGCTGTCGTGTGCGATGCTTCAAGCTATCCAAAGCTTAAAGTCGCTTTTGAAAATCGCCCCGAAATCAATATAATAAATTTTGAGGAAAGTAATTTAAACCTCGCCCTCTCTTTGCTTGAAATCGCAAAAGACACTGTAAACAATGCTTTGGACGCGAACCTTTCCTGGCATACCCTGAATCCGCGCTACATCCAGCCTCCGCCAATCCACAAAAAATAAACCCTTAAAACCCTACCTTAAAACTTAAAAAGCCTAAAAACCCTTAATTAACCCGCCAAGCAACTTACACAATCGAATTCAGGTAAAGCCAGATATTTATCAGCTTTTCTCTGTCTTTTTCAATGATTTTCAGCTTCCGCCGAATTTCCATCCTCATTTTCTCGTCGGTTTCTTTGTTTGGGAAATTAAAAAGTTCATTTGGGCTGATTTCAAGCGCATCTATAATTCTTGCAAAGCTCTCTGCCGAAGGGAAATTCAGGCCCCGCTCAATCCTGCTGTAGGAATTTGGCGAAATATCTATCACTTCTGAAACATATTCCTGGCTGTAGCCTCTGTATTTCCTTATCTTTGCGATGTTTTCGCCTACATATTTTTTAAATTCCGCTCCGTCCAAAAGTGCGTCCTTTCCCCCGTGTAACAGTCTTAATAGTAAATTGTATCCGATTAAAAAATAACGACTTGAAAGTGTTGACACTATACTTAATAAGTCGTATGATTAAATTAAGTATATTTATCAAAGAAGTTTGTTTATCTTAAATAAAGGTTACGATTATGAAAAATTTGTCTGTTTTTCGTGCACTTTCGCGTGCATTATTTAGTTTATCTAAAACCGTCCCTCATTGCAAAACCCTCTCTGCCTTTTTGGCTGAGAATCAACCAATGAACATTGTTGCAAGTGAGAAATCATTTAATAAACAGTCGTCATTGCGAGGTAAAGCGACAGCGGCCGAAGCAATCCAGGAATCAATGTCGCTGGAAAAGAGAACCCAAAAAGCCGCTTTTTCCCTCGTTGAAATGCTTATGGCATTGTTGGTTGCGTCCTTGCTTTTGGCAGCCCTCGCCCCTGTCATGACAAGAAAAATGAACGAAGAGTTGAATATAAACGGACAATTTGATCCAAAAACAAACACAACAAAAAAAGAAATACTATACGGGTCTGAAGAATGTCCTGTTGGAACAACTCCAAATGTTGCAAGTGACGGGAGCGAATATTGTGAAGGCACATACACCGTTCCTTCTGAATATAACGGAGTTATAAAAGTAACGGTAATCGGTGCAGGCGGAGGTGGAGGTGTTGCCCCAACGGCAGGGTTAACAGAATATACAAGCCCCGGAAGTTCAACATTTACAGTTCCTGCCATGGTTAACCAGCTTGAAGCAACCCTCGTATCCGGCGGTGCAGGAGGCGGAGGCGGAGGCATAACACAGAAAACGGAAACTTTTGCAATAAGCGGAACTCCTTCCGGTGATAATGGTACATTGACGACGGTATCCACAGGTGAAGGTGTTTGGAAACCTTCATCAGCCTTGAATAATGCTTGGGTTAGAATATCTGCCTGTGGCGGCGGAGGCGGCGGGGTTATAGGCTCAGGTTACGGTCCTGTTAATGACTTTGCAAACCCGGGGCATGGCGGATACTTTTTAAATAAAATGTTTATGCTGCCGTCAAATGCATCTTCAGGCTTGAGTTATCGCATAGGTGGGAGAGGTGCACATTTTGTTTATGGGAGTAATACAAATTATGCGCCAATGTCTAACGGCGGCGCAACAGCGGTTTATAGGCCCCAAGGCTGCATAAATGCGGCAGCGGGCGGAAGCGGAAATAGTTTAAGCGGAAATGGTTCCAATTCTTGCTGTTATGATACAGCGTCTCCAACCCCATCTGCTGACGGTTCGCCACTATGTATTGCAGATGGGGGCACGGCTCCAAGCGGTGCAGGAAATGGCGGCAGGGGCGGCAAGGGGCCCAAGGAACACAGCTGGGGTTCAAGGTCTACAGGAGGTGGCGCCGGTTCACTGCAAGGTTTTGGCGGGCAAGGCGGTGAGGGGAGCCATTCTGCTGCTGCAGGCGGAGGGGGTGGTGGAAGTACTTGGCTTGGCGGCACCCTTGCAACTCCTAATTTAATGGTGTTTCAAGTTGGCGGTGGCGGGGGTGGTGTTGGCCCTGCTTCTAATTTTAGCGGGGTTGCAGGTATATTCCCGGCAGGTGGTGGTGGAGGTGGCGGTGCAGGTATGGCGGGTTATGAAGGCGGGAATGGCGCCGGTGCAGCGCTTGGAAGCGCCAGTATGCCCGCAACAAGCGGAGGCGGTGCAACCACATCTCCTGTATTTGGAACGGGATATTGTCTTGGCGGGACATCAGGCAAGGATACAGATACTATTTCACCATCTGCTGCGGAAGCTAAGAATGGCGCTATGCGCATAAGTTATATTGACTATGGTACAGGCGCATCAGGTGGCGGCGCAGGAAATATTGTACCAATTCAGAGGGTCTTGGGGGCTAAACTTAAAGAGAATACAACAATATATGTGAAAGTTGGTGCAGGTGGCGCAGGTGGTCAGGCGGGGAGTGGCTATACAAGTGGTGGAAGTTATAGTTCGCCGGGCATAGGGACGCCTAACTATAGTGGCAATGAATTAAGAGATACGGTGATAACGGATGAACAAGGCAGCGTTTTGCTTACAACTTATACGGGACAGTATGGCGGTGGCTGGGGTGGACATCCAAATGGTGTAGTTGCAGAAAGAACTTCGGGTGGCGGCAGTACATTAAACTGGCAAAGGGACCAAGCAGCCATTGGTGGAGGAATATATAAAGGAGTTCTTTTGCCAAGCCCTCCTTATCAAACACGCATTGATGAAAATAGCAGTGAGAAAATTGGTTTTAGCAGCGGTAATGGTTGGGCTGCAGGGGATGTGGAAAAACACGGGTACGAGTCTGCTAATGCAGCATCAGGTACAAAAGGAGGCAGGGGCGGAACACTTGTAACGCCTTGGTATACCTGTACTCCAGGTGCTGGTGGCACGTCAAACAATAAAAACGGTTCAAACGGAGCCGGTGGCGGATGCGGAGGAGGTGGCGGCTATAGCTTTGGAAAAGGTGGGGATGGTGGCCATGGCTATGCTCGCCTATCCTGGAATAAGCATTGGGATGTTGCCCTAAACAGCGGAAAAGGCGGCTACAAACTCGCAAACACGGGAACAGGCGGAGGTGGAGCTTCCGGCAACATTATGACCTATTCAATTAAAGTAATGGGTAACCAAGCAATAAGAATAAGAATAGGAAAGGGCGGAAGCGGCGCCACAATTGTGAACAACACTGTTGTAAATGCAAAAAAAGGCGGAGATACAGTATTTGGAGATGGCGCCATAGGCGAAATCAAAGCAGGAGGCGGAGGCGGGGGTGGAAATCCGTTAATCGTGAATAATGCTTTAGTAAACGGCACAGGCGGAATAAAATCCACAATATGTCATTATGGCTCAAAAAGCTTTCTTAAAAACAAAGCATATTGTACCGAAGGAACCGCAGGCCTTAACGCCGAACCGAGCACTGATAACAACCAAACAGCAAAAGGTGCAAGAGGAGCTTCTCTTGCAACACTTGGAACAGGAGGAGAAGGAGGCATTTCAGGAACAAATGCATACGAAGGAAAACCTGCAGAAGGCATAGGTTCAGGAGGCGGCGGAGCAGGAATTTATGACCTTGGAGACAACAGTGTAAATTCCCTGTCGGGCACAAACCAAGGAGGGATGGGCTCTCATGGGAAGATAATAATTGAACTTTATGATATGTAGGCAAAATAAATTAAATCAATTTAAACGATAAAACAACTTTTCGGGTGCTGTTCAAATGTAACCTCAGCACCCTTTTCCTATGACTAATTTCTATGACCAATTGGGGAATGGCTTTTGGGAATGGTTTTTAGGGAACAGGCCGGGCCCTTGTGTTATCCTGTGGCTTTGGTTTTTATGGCAGGCGTTTATTAATCACAAGCCCGTTTGTTGAAATTTCAAAATTGTCTGATGCCATCGTGGAGAGCAAATTTACCTCTCCTGTTAAAATATCCACACTCCAGCTTCCAAGGAAAATATGTTCCCTGTTTTTAGCGTCATACGTGTGCGCCACGCAAACCACGATGTTTTCGTTTTCCGCCAAAAAACCAAGGGGCTTAACATCCCACCTGTAACGGTTCAAATTCAGGCGGTCCGTGTAAAACCAGTATTGCTTAATCGTGTTGTGCAAGCGGTCATATTTTCTGCCGTAGGGGTACATTGCTGCCACGGACACATTTTTTTGGGAGTTTTGAGCGTTTGTTTCGGCGGACTCTGCAAGGGCGCTTGCAGAGTCGTGTTTACCCTCTTTTTTATCGGGGTTTAGAAAATACACCCAAACGTTTGTTTGATAGATGCCGTCATACGCAGAGCCGATTTTTTCTTTTAAAAGCACTTTGCTATTGTCTTTTGACCAATCAACAACCGTAAAGCTTGAAAACAAGGCATTTTTCAGCGTTTCATTTGTGGTTGAAATTAAGGGTGTTTTTTTGGCGCCCGAAAAAACATTAGCCTCAAGCACGCGCTGTTTCTTGCCTTTGGTGGTATCGAGCGGGTAAATGTAAAAAGCAGAGGCCGTTTGACGGTTTGAGGGGTGAAAATAGCACTCTGTGTATGCCATTAGCTTAAAATCAGGGCTGATAACGCCCAAAGAACGGGCGCTTTTATCTGCCTGTAATTTTTCAAGGTTAAATTCTCTTGACCCGGGGGCTGAATTATATTTTTCAAAAAAGGTCTGCCAGTCAAGCTTTTCAACGAGTTTCGGGTTTGGAGGCTCCTTATAGGGCTCTGTTATCCTATGCTCCATTTTGATATCCGTTGCGCGCTCTTGCCATTCCTGAACGGTTTGAACCATTGCCTCTTCTTCTTTTTCCTGTGCTTCTTGCAGCTTTTTTTGTTTATAAGCATCGCTCCAGGGCATATCAGGAAGCTTAAAAGCAAGCAGGGTGTCTTTTTTTGGCTCTAAACCCTGTGTAAAAGCTGTGTTTTGGGTGCAAACCAGGGAAACAGCGGCTAAAAAAGCGATGAATAAAGAGGTTTTCGGGTTTTTCCCAAAGCCCCTTGCGGAATTTCCCGTACGCATCTATATCAAACCTTCTTTTAAGGCCTTAATTGCAGCCTTTGTCCTGTCTTCAAGGTAAAGTTTTTGCAAAATATTGTGCACGTGCGCTTTTGTTGTTGAGATAGATACAACAAGCTTTTTAGAGATTTCTTTGTTTGAAAGCCCGTCAGAGATTAACGATAAGACTTCAAGTTCTTTTCTTGTAAGTCCATAACTGTTGTTTTCGCCTTTTTTTGCGTTTGCCTGGCTGCTAAAACCGCCGGCCAAGCCATTTTGCCCGTTTTGAATGTTGCCAAGGACAATTCTTGCAATCATAGGGTCAAGCCAGCCCGCTTTTTGACTAACGGATTTTATAGCGTTTGTAAGGGTTTCAAGGTTTGAGCCCTTCATAATATAGCCGTCCGCACCTGCGCTTAAGGCCGCATAGACATCTTCCTCGCTTTCTCTTGATGTCAGCATTAAAACGGAAGTTTCAAGGCCTGATTCTTTAATTTTCCTTGTGGCTTCGATGCCGTCGATTTTTGGA
>CANSKM010000074.1 GCA_947647475.1 uncultured bacterium | reverse complement strand
GCCTTTGTGCCGGCGCGTTCAATAGCTTGTTCAATGTTTTCCGTTGTTAAAACGCCAAAAATTACAGGGGTTTCACTTTGAAGAGAAACACTCGCAACCCCTTTTGAAACTTCAGCACAAACATAATCATAGTGTGAAGTTGAACCCTTTATAACGGCACCAAGGGTTACAATTGCAGCATAACCTTTTTTTGCAGCCTTTTTTGCGGCAAGAGGAATTTCAAAAGCACCCGGAACCCAGATTACATCAATATTTGAATCTTCAACCCCGTGGCGAATAAAGACATCTTTTGCGCCTGAAAGAAGCTTTGAACCAATAAATTCATTAAACCTTGAAACAACAATACAAAATCTGTCGTTTTTATCTGCAACTAATTTTCCTTCAAACACATTTGCCATAAGTTTTTCCCCATATAGTTTTATCTTTTTTAAATTCTAACATAAAGAAGTTTAATTTCTACATGATATAAGACAGAGGTTCATAAAACTTACCCGCGAATTCTTTTTCTTATATCCTTTAATTTATAGTGTCTGATTGAATACATAAACCAAATGTATTGCTTTTTAAGATAGCTGCGCCCCGAATAGCTTTTAATTTGAAACAAAAGACATAGGGGAATTGCACAAAAAGAGACAACAGCAAGAAATGCAAAGGTATCAAAATATGCCATAAGGCGGGCTTGAATTAAAAGGTCATGGTAAATTACGGCACTTGCCTTTTTTGCCGCAAGAAACGCAGGTAAATTAACTGAAAAATATGATTGCAGCTGCGCAAGTTTGTTTTGAAAAATTAAACTGTACTGAGAAAGGTTTGAAACCAAATACCCTTGATGCACCTGGGAAAACCTTTCAACGGAAGTTGCCGTAAGCGAAGTTGAAAAAGCCGCCGCAACCGCACGGGCAAGAGAACCAAGGCCTGCTGCATCATGGAGCTTATTTTTAGGAAGTGTTGCAAAAGAAATTGAACTTGAGGCCGTGAATGTAAAAGCTATCCCTGCGCCCAGAATAAGGTTTGGAATTATTACCCAGGCAATGGATGAAGTTAAATTAAGGTTTGTAAACATAAACGTTCCAAAACCAATTATAATAAGGCCTATTGCAATTAATATCCTGTTATCAATCTTGTCTGCAAGTTTACCTACGACAATAAGCATAATTGTCACACTTAAAGACCTGGGTAAAATCGAAAGACCGCTCATTGTCGGGGAATATCCTAAAATTGTCTGCAAAAAGGCAGGAAGAAGCATAAGCGTTGAATATAAAACAACCTGAATAAAACATCCTAAAGTTGTTCCGACTGCAAAATTAACATCTTTAAACACGCGTACATCTGAAATCGGATTTTTACAAATCGTCTCCCAAACAAGATAGAAGGTAAGCATTGTAACGCTTATAGCGCTTAAAACACATATCCAGCCTGTATCAAACCAATTATATTGCTGGCCCTTATCTAAAACATACTGCATACAGCCAAGCCCTATAATTACAGAAATAAGCCCCGGAATATCAAACTGCTTTTGACGTTTTTCCCTAATTTCAGGCGGGTCTGTAATAAAAAGGTACATTAAAATAACAGAAATTATCCCGACAGGAATATTTATAAGAAAAATCCACTGCCAGGAAGAATTATCCGTAATAAAACCGCCAAACGTAGGCCCTAAAAGCGGAGGCAGGATAACGGAAAAACCAAAAAGGCTCATCGCCTTGCCTCTTTCTTCAATCGGGAAAGTGTATAAAAGCACGGCTTGGCACATCGGAATCATAATTCCGCCGCCAAACCCTTGAATTGTCCTTGCAACAAGAAGAACATTTAAACTGTGCGTCGAAACACAAAGAATTGCGCCACCTATAAACATTATCATTGAAAGATAAAGTGTATTTTTCTGGCCGATTGTTTTTGTAAGCCAGCCTAAAATGGGGAGAACCATTGCATTTGCAATTAGATACATCGTAACAACGGTGTTTGTTTCATATTGTGTTGCACCCAAAAAGCCAGCAATATGCTTCATTGCAACGTTTGCAGCAGAAGTCCCGAGTGCTACAAAAAACGTCGGCAAAATAACAGCAAGTGCCACCAAATATTTATTTACCTGTTTTGTTGAATTTTCTTCCATTGTTGTTAATCTTCTTTACCCGTCCGTTAAGCTTCCGCGCCAAAGACGGCATAAAACCCTTAAACGTTTACTTCACGCGAACCTTTGGAACACAAGACATGCCGGGCACTATGTTAAAATCTTTATACTCTTCTGTAAATTTTATTTTGACAGGAATTCTCTGCACGATTTTTACATAGCTTCCAACCGCATTTTCAGGCGGGAAAAGACTTGCCTTCGCCCCTGTTGTTCTCTGAATACTATCCACTTTTCCCCTAAATTTCTTATCCGGATAAGTGTCAATTTTAATTAAAACTTCCTGCCCTTCTTTCATATTGGTCAATTGGGTTTCTTTATAGTTTGCAACAACCCATACTTCATCAGAAACTATTGAAAACAAGGGTTGTCCCTTTTGAACATAATTTCCTTCTTCAACCGTCCTTGAAGAAATTTTACCATCTGAGGGTGCATAAATTTTTGTATAAGAAAGGTTTAATTTAGCTTCCTCAATTTCGCTTTCAAGCCTTTTAATTTCAGCGATTGCAGCATCTTTTCTTGCCTTTGATGATTGCACCTGGATATCTGCAGCACGGCGCTTTTGAAGCTCGGAATTATAATTTGCAACACTTGAATTAAATTCCATTCTGCTTTTGTCAAATTCCTGCTCGGATACTATGCCGTCTTTTTTGAGCACCAAATCTCTGTCGTAAGTTTTCTTGGAATAATCAAGCCTTGATTTTACGGCAGAAAGGTCTTCTTCTGTTTTTTTAAACCCTGCCTCACTTTCAACTATATTTTTATTTGCAACATTTAAAGAAGCACGCGCAGATAAAAGCTCTGCCTGCTTTTGCTTTAGTAAAACCTTATAATCTTCAGGGTCAATTTCAAGAAGCAAATCTCCTTTTTTAACCCTTTGGTTATCATCAATGTATAATTTTACAACAGGCCCAAAAACTCTTGGAGAAACAGATACAATCCTTCCTTCCACAAAAGCATCATCTGTTGTTTGAAAATAATGTGCATGGATTGAAAAATAAACCCCTGCAATAATCATCAAAACAAACCCTATAACAGGGAAGACAATTCTTTTTTTGGGTTTAATTTTGTGTTTTTTCTTCCTCTTTTTTACTTGTCCTGCGGCTTCTTGTGTATTATTTATATTTTTTTCGTTGTTTGCTTCGCTTTCCATTTTGTCTCCAAATTATGTTTGCATATTCACTTTGTCGTATAAATTTTTCTTCACCTGCGCCAAAACATTCAAACAGCCCTTCATATCTTCTTCATCCACGCCTTCAATGTATTTTTCACGCATTTTCATTACAGAATCAATTATTTTTTCGTATTCAAGCTTTCCTTTTTCTGTCGTGTAAAGCTTTTGAACTTTTCTTCCTTTGTTATCTTCGCTTTTTTTGGTTATGTATCCTTTTTTTTCTAAAATAGTTACAATCCTTGAAATGTTTGGCCTGTCTTTCATTGTAATTTCAGACAATTGCCTTTGATATAAACCGTTTTGCTCTATTAAAATTTCTAAGATTGCAAATTGTTCAGGTGTGATATCAAAAGCTGCTTTTGCAAAAACCTGCCATGCGTATATACGAATAAGGTTGCTTGCCCCAACAAGCATAGCACCTGTTTTTCTTGTATATTTTATACTTTCCGTACTTTTATCTTTCATATACTTTACTTTTATTTTCTTATGTTATAATCATAACACAACAAAAAATATTGCAACCTTTTCAATTTTTCCGGAGCATATAAAATTATGAAAAAGATATTATTAACAACAATAATCTGTACGCTTGTTCTTGCGGGTAATTTTTTAAACACGGCAGATGCCAAAAAGGCAGACAAAACAGCCGAAAAAGAAAGTGCGGCAATTCAATATTTAAACCTTGAATGGTGGGAAACATTTAACGACCCTAAGCTTTGTTCTTATCTTCAAAAGCTTTTTGAAAACAATCACGATTTAAAAATCGCAGGGCTTAGAATTAAAGAAGAAGAACAGCTTGTAAAACAAAGCATTGCAAATGAGCTTCCAAACATTCAGCTGGTTGGAAACATTGAAAGAATGCGCGGTGCAAGGGAGGAATTTGGAAAAGATTTAATAATTCCCAAATACACGCAAAACAACATTATGTTTCCTCTAAGTGCAAGCTATGAACTTGATATTTGGGGAATAAACAGAAATAAAACAAAAAGTGCCAAAAAAGATTTAGATATTGTAAAAGAGGAAGAACACGCAACATATATCAGCACCACATCAAGCTTTGCCACGATGTATTTCAACCTTTTAAAGTGTGATAAATTAATTCAAATTCAAAAAGAGCTTTTAAATTTACAAGAAAACCTTACAAAGCTTACGGAGAAAAAATATAAATATGGAAAATGTTCGATTGATGAACTTTTAGCAGAACAGAAAAATTTAAAATATATAAAAGAAGAGTTTGACACATTAAACAAAGAAAGAGCAATCCTTGAAAACGGGCTAAAGACAATGCTTGCGGACGGAAACATTCAGGAAATTCAAAATATGGCAGGTTTTGAAATTCCAAATATTAAAATTCCAAACTCTATACCGTCTGAAATCATTGAAAACAGACCGGATTATGCAATTGCGGAAAATTATCTTGAAAAAACAGGGATTGATGTAAAAATTGCAAAAAGAAATTTGCTTCCAAGGTTTATAATCTTTGGCCAGTTTGGCCTTAATGCATACGGGCTTTCATCACTTTTTAAAAGCGAAAGTATTCTTGCCGCTCTTGGAATTACCCCTGCGATTGACATTTTTTCGGGCGGGAGAAAGCTTGCATATTTAAAATTCAATAAATATAAATACGAAGAAGCAGGAGAATATTATAGAAAAACGATTTTAACCTCTCTTGAAGATGTGAACAATACGCTTATAATTTCAAAAACAAACAGTCAAAACCTTGAAGATGCAAAAGAAAGACACCACCTTGAAAACATCAATTTTCAAAATGCAAATAAAAAGTTTGAAGCAGGCGCCTCTACAAAGCTCGACAGCATAAAGGCAAATAAGGCGCTTTTAGAGAGTGAAAAAGAAGTCATTTCTTATGAAATAAACGGCATTGTTTCTGCCATAAACCTTTATAAAAGCACGGGCGGGCAGAACCTTTATAAAATTCCAACAGAAACTCCTGAAAATATTTAAAGCCGTTACACGCTTTATGCAGGCTTTTTAGAATAAAAAAAAACGGCTTAATTATAAGCCGTTTGGAAATACTTGTTACGTAATTCCTCGTGTGTGAAGTGAAGGTTAGTGTGTGTTTTGGTTAGAATGTGTGTGAATAATATCTTATAATCTTATTTTTAAATGCTCTTTCCTAAAAAATAATCTTTAATTAGTCCTTGTACATATATAAAGTATATACAGTTTAAATAATTGCCTGATTTAGGAAAATACTTTACATTTGTTTACACAAAAAACCAGGGCTCGCACTATGCCTGCGCTATAGCCTATTCATTAGTGTTTTAATATATTAAGAAATGTTAACTAAACCTTCAAATTTGAAAATTCATCTTAACATTTCTTTATAATACACTTGTAAATTTAAAACCAAGATGATATATTAAGTATATATCTTATATATCAATCCCTATCTGTCCTTCTATTCCTAAATTATTTTTTAAATCTTTAGTCGTTGCAAATAAAAAAGAAAAGCCTTAATTAAAAGGCTCTAAGTTCCGTATGCAAAAGAAGCATTCAAAGGGCTTAGTTTGTGCTGCAAGGAAAAATATCAGCCGCTAAAAGCAGCATAAAAAAGAAAAAATTGTGTGTAAAAAGTGTTTAAGGAGAAAAGATAATGACAAATGCTCGTTCAGTGAATTTCAAAACAAGACAAACAAACTCTCTTTTTAATTCAAACCTTGCAATTGATGAATCTTTAAGCTTTTATGTTAAAAGAGTTTCAAAATTCCCCGTTTTAACATCTGCAGAAGAAAAAGAGCTTGCAAGGCTTTCGGCTGAAGGCTCTGAAGAAGCCAAGAAAAAATTGACTCAAAGCAACCTGAGGCTTGTTGTAAACATTGCAAGAAAATCAATTCACGTTTCAGGCCTTTCAATGTTTGATTTAATTCAGGAAGGAAACCTTGGGCTAATGGCAGCAGTTGATAAATTCAACTGGAAATTAGGATACAAATTTTCAACTTATGCAACCTGGTGGATTAAACAAGCAATGTTTAAAGCAATTTCAGAACAATCACATTGCATGAAAATCCCTGTTTATATTCAGGAAACTTTATCAAAATATAAAAAAATTAAACATTCTTTAGAACAAAAATACAATTGCGCCGTTAAACCTTCAATTGTTGCAAACAAAATGGGAATTTCAGAAGAAAAAATCGACACTTTCCTTGGTGCATATACAAAAGCACTTTCTCTTGAAGCTTCAATGGATGCAAATGAAGAAAACCAGATGACACTTTCTGAAATCATTGAAGATGTGAAACAAAATGTTGAAAAAACAATTGAATATGAAGATTTAAAACATGATATAAAAATTGCCCTTGATGCATTAAAAGACAGGGAAAAAGAGGTGATTACACTAAGGTTTGGGCTAAAGGGCGAAGCCAAAAAAACGCTTGAAGAAATTGGCAATATGTATGGCGTTACAAAAGAGTGCATCAGGCAAATGGAAAAACGCGCAATAAGAAAAATCCACTCTTCTGCTGCCGCACGCGAACTTTTGGCTTGTTATGTAGTTTAATGCAGGAATTCAAGCTTTTTTAAAAAACCGCCCGACACAAAAGAAGTTGATTTTAGAACAAACCTGATTAAATTCAGTTCTTTCTTAAAATGCAATATTGCGGATGATAGGTTAATTCTACTCCGTTAACATCTGAAAAATGTTTTAAATATTCGCACTTAAACTCTTCATATTTCTTTTTTGTCCAAAGGCAGTTTGCCCCCGCCCCAACGCCGGTTAATTTTATATGCTCCAAAATCTTTTGCACACTTTCAAAATACAGGGTTTCAAGCTCCTCTTCAAAATAGAGAACTTCAAACCCGTTTTTTTTAAAGCAGGAAAAAATATCTTCCTTTGAAGTATATTCAAGCCCAAAACCCGAAATATCTTTTATTTGGGAAAAATTTTCTGCCCCAAATGTTGTAAAGGCAACAATGCCACCAGGGGCAATAAGCCTTGAGAGTACGGAAAAAAGCAGGTTTTTATCCTCAATCCACTGAAACACAGCATTAGACATTATTAAATTAAACACTTCATCAATTTTAACGTTTAAAATATCGCCCTTATAAAACTTAAAAGGATCGGTAGCAGTAAAATTTTCAG
>CANSKM010000073.1 GCA_947647475.1 uncultured bacterium | reverse complement strand
CAAAAATGTCTAAACTGCAGATAGCTGCTGCAATTGCGGCTCCTGTGGGGGTCACCATTTCCCCGTTGTTTTCGGTGATTTTTATTTTTAATTTGTATTTTTCTGCAATCTCACAAACCGCCGGAACCGGCACAGGGAGGCTCCCATGGGCACATTCGACAAACCCTTGCCCCTCTGAAAGCGTTGATATGAAAGCTTTTTTGGGGTTGAGGTCATCAAATAAAACTGCAAAGCTCAAAATATCTGCAATTGAATCAATCGCCCCGACCTCGTGAAAGTGAACCATATCAAGGCTTTTGCCGTGAACCTTGGCTTCGGCTTCGGCCATAATTCTAAATATTTTTTTGGCCAAAACCTTTGCACTGTCTGTGCAATCGGCGTTTTCAATAATTTTGTTCACATCGTCCAAATTTCTGTGCACGTGGGCCCTGTGGTGGTGTTCGTTGTGATTTTCGTGATTATGGTCAAAATGCGCCCCGTGGTGGTGCTCAAAATTAGTTTGTTGTTTGTTGTCTATCTGAATGTCGTGTCCCACGTGGCTTTCTGGCAAAATAACGTCGAAATCCTTTGCCCTGATTGAATTTATGAAAACGTCGGAAATTTTATAATCAAATTCGCCCTCTAAATTCAAGGATTTCAGCGTTTTATTTAATTTTTCAACGTCCGCGCCTAAATCCAAAAGCGCTGCAACCGCCATATCGCCTGAAATTCCGGATTTGCATTCAAAATATAAATTCAATTTTTTCTCCTTTTTTTATTCTTCGTTGCTGGTTTTAATTTTTCGCTTTTTATGAAACCCTTTTATAGAGTGCCTTTCAACGTTAATCTTTCTTGTCAACGCCTGCTATCAGGCGGTTTATGCGGTTTGCACTGTATCCTGCGCCAAAGCCGTTATCGATGTTTACCACTGTCATTCCCTCTGCGCAAGAGTTTAACATTGTGAGCAGGGCTGAAAGCCCCTGAAATGAGGCTCCATAGCCTACAGAAGTTGGCACCGATATCAAAGGAACATCTACCAAACCGGCAAGAATCCCTCCCAGTGCGCCTTCCATTCCTGCAACGCATATAATTACGTTTGCTTTTTTAATCTCTTCAAGCTTGTCAAAAAGCCTGTGAATGCCCGCTATGCCTACATCATAGTATTTTTCAACGAAGCTTCCGTAAAACTCTGCAGTCTCTGCAGCTTCCTCTGCAACCGGGATGTCGCCGGTTCCGCCTGTGCAAATGGCGATTTTACCTGCCTTTTTAACTTCTTTTTGGCTGAAAACCAGTGTCTGTGCAGCTTCATTGTATTTTATATCTTCAAATTCTTTTTTTAATGCTTTATATTGTTCCGCTGTAGCTCTTGTGCCAAGTACATTTTGACCATTTTCAATAAAGCTTTTAAAGATTTTTATTAATTGTTCGTTTGTTTTGCATTGGCAAAAAACCGCTTCAGATGTACCTTTGCGGCAAATCCTGTCATTGTCTAATTTTGCAAAACCTAAATCTGTATATTTTTTCATTTTTATTTTTCCTCTAAAATCCCTTCTGCATCTTCTTTTTCGGGTTTGTTTGGTCTTGAAAACAAGAGTCCGAGCTCAAAAAGAAGGTATGTTGGGGTGAAAAGCATTACCTGACTTATAATATCAGGTGGTGTTAAAATTGCAGCCAAAACCAAAAGCCCGACAATGACATAAGGTCTTTTGTCAGATATAGTCTGTCTTTCGACTATTCCAAACTTTATTAATGAATGAGTCACAAGGGGCATTTGAAACATCAGCCCAAAAACCAAAGATAGCCAAAGTGCTATGCTGACTACATTTGAGATGCCAAAGACTGCCTGAATGTTGGGCGTCATAAAGCTTATGCCGAATTTTACAATTAAGGGCAGAATAAAAAATATGCAGAATAAAACCCCCAAAACAAAGAGCAGGCTTGATGTTAAGACAATTGATTTAATGAATTTCCGCTCGTTTTCATATAATGCGGGCAGGATAAAATTCCAGATTTTTCTTGCTATATAAGGAAAGCAGATGATTAAATCAATTAAAAGCCCTATTTTTATTTGAATTAAGAATACTTCTGTCGGGGAAAAGTAGTTCAGGACGATGTTTTGCCCTGATAGCATGGTCTTAATAATGAAATCCAGGGTTTTTGGGGCAAAGAAGAGTGCAAGGGGCAGCACAATACAAAGCGCCGTTAAGCACTTCAAAAGCGTTGAGCGGAGCGCCTCAAGATGTGAAATTAAGCTCTCGTTGTCGTTTGCAATCAAGTCAGAACTCCAAATGTCCCTGTAATGTACTACACTTGCTGGTTTTCGGTGTCGTCTTTAAGCTTATATTCTTCCGGTTTCTCATCTTCCGCCCTGAGACTGTCTTTCAGCTCTTCAGCTTCTTTTTTAATCACATCTTTTGCTTTTTTATACTCGTAAGAGGCCTTGCCGAGCGCTCTTGCAAGCTCCGGAATTCTTTTGCCGCCAAAAAGAAGCAAAATTACGACTAAAATCAAGGTTATTTCTGTAATTCCAAGTGACATTTTTCCTCCTTTAAATTATTTTTTGTTCATTTATTCCAAAAATTTCAATGGCGTGAAATCTGCACACAGTCTTGCATTTGCCGCATCCGATGCATTTTGTGCCATCCAGTATGGTTTTCTCATTTTCCTTTGATATTGCGCCCTTTGGGCATTCAAAAGTGCAAAGCCCGCACTCTGTACATTTTTCAGGGTCAATTGAGGCCATTGCAATCCGTGTATTTTGTTTTTCTTTGGGTGAAATTCTTTGAATTGTGCTTGCAGGACAGGTTTTAGAGCATTCTGTGCAGTCAAATTTACAATATCCTTTGCCTTTTGAAAAGTCGATATGTACCGCAGGGAAGGCCCCGTCTGCTTTTACAAGGATTTTATTCGGGCAGTTTTCGATGCAAAGGTTGCAATTCAGGCATTTGTTGGCCATTCTGTTTGCATCCCTTGCGCCGGGCGGAAGAATGATATTTCGGGCTTTTTGGATGAAGTTTTTTCCGATTTCAGCTCCTGCCTTGATGGCCCCGCCAAAAGCGGCCAAAACACAGGCAGCAAGGATTATTTCGCGTCTTTTTGGGCTGAAAGCCGGTTCTTTTTTGGTTTTTCCGAATTTGATAGCGCTTTTTGGGCATAATGATGTGCATTTTAGGCATTTGACACAGGTTTCGTTATCAACCGTTTTTTGTTCAATATTTATGCACCCCGAGGGGCAATTTTTGGCGCAAAGCCCGCAAGAGACGCAGTTTTCCTCTGCAATTTGAATTTTATTCATAGAAAATTTTGAAATTAGCCCCAAAACCGCGCCCACCGGGCAAATATTGGTACAGAAAAATCTTTTTTTGAGGCTCACAAGGATTAAAATTAAAATTACGGCAATTAGCCCAAAAACGCTTCCCGTGATTGCGGAGCCAAAGATTGTGTATGGGTCTGAATACCTTATTAAAAGGGTGCTTCCGCCAATAAGGGTGCCAAATGTTATAGCTGCAATAAAATATTTATAGGGGAGGTTTTTTGCAGGCAGAGCGCTTGTTTTGCCCGATTTTTTAAATTTATTGAAAACAAAGCCTGCAAACTCCTGTAAAATTCCAAGCGGACAAAGAGTGCTGCAATAGAACCTTCCGAATAGTAATGTAACTATAACAACCCCCAAAAGGATGAAAAATGTGCCGAATTTGAAATCAGAAATTGTGCTCTCTAGAAGCGGCGTGAATTCGGCGTTTAAAAATTTCAGACCATAGAAAATTCCAAAAAAGGCTAAAACCGACAATATGATAACGATTGCGGCAATTCCTAACCTTATTTTATACGCTGA
This sequence comes from uncultured bacterium, assembly GCA_947647475.1. Lineage (GTDB taxonomy): Bacteria > Cyanobacteriota > Vampirovibrionia > Gastranaerophilales > Gastranaerophilaceae > MGBC122484. Next base: position 3,592 of record CANSKM010000073.1, on the reverse strand, counting down.
AATTTTTCTTTTATTTTTCATTACCTCATTCATGCTTTTACCTCTTTAAGCCGCTCACCTTTTGATATTCGGCATCTGCCTTTGCTAAAAGCCCCGGTATTTCAAGGCTTTGCGGGCAGTTTTTGTTGCAAAGGTTACATTTTATGCACTTATCCGCTTTTTCTTCTTCTGCCAAAGATTCATAGTAAATCTTAAAGAGCATTTTGTTGCCTGTAACTTTGTATTGGTTGTACAGAGCGAATATTGCGGGAATATTAATGCCTCTTGGGCAAACTTCAAGACAATATTTGCAGGCCGTGCAATTAATTTCCCCTTGGGATTGGATAATTTTTGCAACCTTGTCTGCAAGGGCGTTTTCAGCTTCATCCATCGGTTTAAAATCAATAAATGTTTGAATATTTTCTCTAACCTGTTCAAGGTTGCTCATCCCGGAAAGCACCGTCACAACGTTATCCCGGCTTGCTGCCCAGCGAAGGCCAAAGGCTGCAGGAGAATAATCCGTACCTTCTTTGAGTGCTGAAAGTGCCTTCTCTGAAAGGTTTACAAGGCCGCCGCCCCTTAAAGGCTCCATAACAGTAACAGGAATACCTTCTTTTTGAACTATATCGTATTGTTCATGCGCTTTTACAACATCCCAATCCAGGTAATTTATCTGCAGTTGGGCAAAATCCCACTTGTGTTCTTTTGCAACAATTTTTAACATATCGGGCGTGCCATGGAATGAAAAGCCCACATAGCGCACTTTTCCCTCTTTTTTAAGCTGCATAAGTTCATCGTAAACGTTAAATTCCTGATACTTTGGAAAGGTGTCTTTATTGATGTTGTGGACCATATAAAAGTCAAAATAATCTACCTGACACTTTTTCAGTTGTTCTTCAAAAGTTTCTCTGATTTCGGCCCTTGATTTCATCTTGTAAATCGGGCTTTTATCGGCAAGGAGAAAATCCTCTCTTTTATATTTTTTCAGGGCTTTTCCGATTGCAATTTCAGACTTTTTATCAACATACATATAGGCCGTGTCGAAATAGTTTGCGCCATGTTGCATACAATATTCAACCATGCGGTCAAGCTCTTGCATATCAACCTCTTCGCCCTTCATCGGAAGGCGCATACAGCCAAGCGCCAAAAGCGGCACTTCGATATCTTTATATTTTCTTCTAACCACCTGATTTTCGGATTTTATAAGCTCTTTATTTTTGCTGCAGCCTGACAAAAGCGCTGTGCCGCCGATTGCAAGGGCTGAATTGATTATAAATTCTCTTCTTTTCATTTTTTTCTCCTGAATTTTAAGGTTTTAACCGGTTTTAAGGGGTTTTAGCCGGTTATTTTAATTCTTTAAGCCAAACTTTGATATCGTTTTCAGTGTCTTTATTCCCGTTTTCATAAATTACAATAGGCTTTAAGACCGTGCTTCCTTTTGCAAAATCTCCCATTTCTTTTGCGATGTTATAGCCACCGCCTCCGCCGTGGGTGATAAACGGAACTATTGTTTTTCCTTTAAAATCGTTGTTTTCAAGGAATGTCATTACAGCTGGCGCCATTGTGTACCACCAGGCTGGCGTTCCTACAAATATAATATCATAACCTGAAACGTTGCCGTTATCTTTTAATTCGGGTTTAATGCCTTTTTCGTGCTGTTCTTTTGCAACACCGTAGGCCGTTTCGTTATAATCTGTCGGGTAGGGCACTTTTGTTTCTATCCGAAACATATCGGCGCCTGTCTGTTTCTGAATTTTTTCTGCGATGGATTTTGTGTTTCCGCCCCAGGAAAGATATGCAACCAAAACCTTTTTGCCGTTAAAATTATTTTCTAAATTATTCACAGTGCTTTCTCCTTTTGCTATTGCATTTTGCGCAAAGATGTAAACACACCCGAGGCAAAATATTATTATTGATAAGAAGTTTAAAATTTGTTTCATAAATCCCCCAAGGTTTTTTACTGTATAAAGTTTGTGAAAGTGACTTCTTCCTGTTTTGGAAGCTCGATTCCTGCCTTTTTGCCCGCTTCAATACATTTTAGGTAATATGCCATATTTCGTGCCAAAAAGCGCATATTTTGAAGCCCTTCAGTGTCTTTCAGAACGTCTTCGGGGCACCCGCCATGGACCATATTCCAATATCTGCCTGAAATAATGGGCATTTGGGTGATTGTAAAATATTTATTTAATTGGTCCAGCGTGGCTGTTGTTCCGGCACGACGGGCGGAAACCACGGCAGCACCGGGCTTGTGCAGAAAAATTTCGCCTCTGCCTGACATAAAGGCAGTGAAAAATGCTCTGTTTAAAAACGAAATGGCGCCTCCTGCGGCTGCGGCATAATAAACCGGAGAGCCCAAAACAAAGGCATCAAAGTCTTTGGCGTATTCTAAAAATTCATTAACCCCATCGTCAATTATACATTTTCCCGTCTTTGCGCAGGCTCTGCAAGCTCTGCAGGGGGCAACGGTTTTCGGTATATGATAAATTTCCGCTTCAACCCCTTCTTCTCTGAGGGTTTTTGCAACTTCGTTTAATGCTGTATATGTGCAGCCTTCTTTGTGCGGAGAGCCGTTAAAAAGTAATACTTTCATAAATCTAAACCTCATTTTCAAATCTTTAATAATATTCTACATGTTAAAGTTAGCTCTAAGTCAATAGGTAAGAATTATAATTTAAAAATTTTTAATGTAGAATTGGGATAGAAAAAACAAGGGCAATGTTTTTTTGCAAAGAATAAGGAAATGAATGAAACCTTCGTTATATGAAATGTTTATATCATTTTTGAAGATTGGCACACTCCTTCTTGGAGGGGGGTATGTCATAGTGCCTTTGTTAAACAGTGAACTTTCGGATAAAAAAGGCTGGGTTTCAAAAGAAGAGGTGATAGATTTTTATGCCCTTGGCCAGTGTGTTCCGGGGATTATTGCCGCAAACACAACCCTTTTTATAGGCTACAAGCTTCGCGGTAAAACAGGCGCCCTTGCTGCGTTTTTCGGGCTTATTCTTCCCCCTTTTTTAACAATCATCCTGCTTGCTTCGTTTCTTTCTGCAGTGTCTGAAAATATTATAATGAATGATATTTTTTGGGGTGTAAATGTTTCGATTATTATCCTTCTTTTCCTTACGGTGAAAGAGGTTTGGGCAAAAAGCATTGTGGATAAATTTACATTTTTTATCTTCATTTTAATTTTAACCCTGATGCTTAAAGGAATGTCGCCAAGTATTGCAATAGTGCTTTCTGCGGTTTTTGGGATTGTATATAAAAAGCTTGAAGCCCGCTTGAATAAAGATGCAAACAAAAAAACAGGCGGAGAATCTCTTAATGAAGCGGCTTTTGGGGTGATTAAAGATTCAAAGGAGGACAGTGCAAAATGACCTATCTTCTTTTGTTTGCAGAATTTTTTAAAATAGGCCTTTTTTCCCTTGGGGGCGGCTATGCGACCCTTCCTTTTTTATACCACATGTCTGAAACTTATGGCTGGTTTACGGGGGAAGAATTGTCCAGAATGCTTGCCGTTTCAAGCATTACGCCGGGGCCTGTCGGGATGAATGTTGCAACCTTTGCAGGGTTTAAAACAGGGGGAATTTTAGGCTCAATCATTGCCACAATGGCC
>CANSKM010000072.1 GCA_947647475.1 uncultured bacterium | reverse complement strand
AAACATAACAAGCCCGTCAGCAAGGTTTTCCAAAATTGTGTTCAATTTCATATTTGAAACATTCAAATCCTTTGTTCTTTCCTGAACCTTTTCTTCCAAAGATTTTGAATATTCTTCAAGCTTTGAATTTGCAACTTCAAGCTCTTCAATTTTGCTTTTTAATTGGCTTTTGAGCCTCGTTCTTTCAATACCGTTTTTAATGTTTAAAATGATATCATCGTTTATCCAAGGTTTTTCAATGTATTTAAAAATTCCAAGCTCGTTAATTGCCCGAATGGCATTTTCTTTATCGGCATACCCCGTTAAAAGAATTTGGGTTGTGTCGGGGTGAATTTGTTTTGCCTTTGACAAGAATTCTATGCCGTTCATTTTTGGCATAATAAAGTCTGAAATTATAAGGTCACAGGGGTTTTCCCTGATATATTCAAGCGCGAGGTCCGTGTCGTTAAATATATTTACGTTTGAAAAACCCTCAATTTTTAGAAGAGTCTTGAGGGTTTTAATTACCATATCTTCATCGTCAACAATGACTATTTTTCCAGTGATTAGCATAATTACAGAATAAAATATTTTTAAACCCGTGACAAATATTTAACAAAAATACAAAAAACTATACAAAATCAGCAAATAATTTTTTTTACGTGTTTTATATGTACGGCTGCAAAACATGCATAAAAATGCTATAGTCACATTGGGGAAAGATGAAGATAATTAACACCAGTTTCAGGCAAGACAACGCCTTTCACAAGATGAAAGGTAATGCTGCTTCCTCTTTTCCATCGGGCTTTTTAGATTTAGAGGGCAGCCCAAAGAAAACAAACGAAGCATTTAACACTTTTAATAATTCCCCTTCTTTTACGGGCTTTAGGCCGGATATGATAACGCAAGCGGCGCAAACAGTCGTGAATGGCGCTACAAATGTTTGGCATAAAGTCTTTTCTAAAAATGTGGTGCAAATTAAGAATTACGGTGACTTTTTAAGCAAAACGGACGAGTTTATAGGCGAAGGTTTCATTAACGCAAGGGTGGAAAAATTCAGAAGCCTTCTTGGTGAGGAAAAAGCCGCAAAAATTTTAAGTATCCATGATGATACGCTTGAATTTGTCGAAAACAGTATGGCAAATAAGCTTTTAAACGGCCTTTTAGATATCCCGAGAATTCTTCTTGATGCACCCAATGCCCTTATTCGCGGGGCTAAAAAACTTCCTGTTGTTGGAAAATTGGGCTTTTTAGATACTATTGCAAATATTCCGCCTTTAAAAAACAGGGCAAATGAAAAAGCTGCAATGGATATATTCTACAGGCTTAAAGGTATGGCAGAATATGAAAAAGCCCCGGAATTAATCAGAAGAGAAATCTTTAAGGTGCCAGCAGGTGCTGCCGTTGCAAACTATGTTACAAAAGATGAAAGGTCTCTAAACAGGCTTGCAACAGGTGCGGTCTCCACTTATTTTGTCGGAAACGATTTCTACAACCTTGCAATGTATGAAAAGAATGACTCAAAAGAGGCTAAGAAAACCGCAAACAAACGTATGAGAAGAGAAATGGTCCGTATAGGCTCCAGCGCCATTATGACCTATTCTGTTCTGAGTGCCCTTTCAACCTATGTTAACAAAAGCAGGGTTCTTGCCTGCGTTGCAATTGCAGGGTCCGCATTCTTTACAGAGGTGATTTCAAGGGTGCTTATGGGAACGCCATTGTTGCCCTTAACACCAAAGGGTGCTAAAAAGTTAAACAGAAAACGTGCAGAAAAGAAAGAAAAGCTGGCATTCAAAGCTTCAAAGGGCAAAAAAGAAAACGCCGAAACAACCCAAACCATACAAAATTCTGCGCAAAATGCATCCCAAAACTCGTCTCAAAACGCGCTCCAAAATTCTAAGCAAAATGTGTCCCAAAATGCGACGGCGCAAAACGTTTTACAAAATTCTGTGCAAAATTTAGCACCCGCTCAAGCTGCTCAAACCGCCTCTCCTTCTTTAATACAGCCTATATGGTATAACAATTCCCAAAATAATCCTGCGCTGAAAAATGCATTCTCGCAATTTGCAAACCCTGCATCAAACCCCGCATCAAAAACTATCTTTAAGGGCGATTCTTCAAAAGCCGGCATGGAAAAACAAAATCAGGGGACAAATCCTGCATCAGCAAATAGTAATAATAAAAATCAAAATGTTGACAGAAATAAACCCTTTGGCTTGAAACACGTTGCAGGTGCGGCTTTGGCTGCGCTTGGTATCAGTCTTGCATATTGTGCTGCAAGAACAAGGTCTGAAAAATTTAACAGTTTTATTGAAAATACTGCAAATTATCTTCACAACCTTCGCAAACTTGTTTCAACAAAAGATTTGATTGTAAAAAATGATGAGCTGCAAAAGTTCTTTGAAGGGTTTGACGGGCTTCAATCCGAACACATCAGAAGGGGATATTCCGCCCTTATTGATGTTGAATTTACCGAAGAACAAGTTGAAAAATTGCTTTCAAAATCAATAAATAATTACGTTTCGTTTGATAAAAATAACCCCATTTTTGCAAAAGCATATTTGCGCTCTTCTGCAATGCTGGACCCTGTTTCAACAAAAGCTGCAGGCACTGAATTTATAGCGGAAAGCTCCCAGGTTGTTGGCACGGATATGCCGTTAAGGCTTGAACATTCAGCCGCAGCAGGAAGAGGTAAATTCGGAAGTATTGACGATGATTTTGTTCCGGATTACGTAAGAAGCAGAAAAACTTTCGCTGAAATTAAAGAAGAGCTTAGAAAAAAACCTGAGCCGCCAAAGAAAAAAGAACCTGAAAAAATTGTCGGGCCTTATGTTATAAACGATGTTGCGCCTTATAGTGCGCCTGTTGAAATGAGCTCCAGAAAACCCGGCGGTCCTTTTGAATCAAATTTGAAATTTAAAAATATCAGATGCACTTTTGATTTGGAAAGCCCTTCTACAGTAAGGGACGGCGTTAGATATTATAAAATGAAGGATGCAACGTTTAATTTCGGGAAAATTGAAGAAACCAAATTGAAAATTGTGATAGATGCAATTGAAATTCCGATTAAATATGCAAAAATGGTATTTACGCTGCCCCTAAAGGCGTTTAGAAAGCTTGCGGGCATAGAAATGCCAAAAGTTGAAAAGAATAAAGACAAAGCAAAAATAGAGCGCGTAATTCCTGATGTTGGAGAATTTTTCAGGGATTGTTCCGCGATGTTTAAAAAATATAAAAAAGGAAAAATTTCGCAAGAAGAATTTTCAAAATATATTGAAAACGTAAATATGAAACCGTTCAGCATAGAAACTACAACAAGATATTCACCCACTTCTCTTGCTTCGCTTTCAAGAAACTTTGTAACCTTAATTTCAAGCTATTTCTTCATAAACGACTTTAGAAACGAAGTATTGCTGCAATCTGACGGCGAAAACACCGAAAAAGCGCACGAAGTTACAAAAGAACGTATGGCGCACAAGGCTTCAAACTTCGTATTGAACAAGTTCTTTATGGAAGTATTCAACAATGCATTCAACAAGCAATACCTGAGCAGCCTGCTTGGTGCGACAGCCGTTGCGACTGCAACCGAATTGACAAATGAAAGCTCTGTAAGGGTTTCAATTGGCGTACCTTTGGATAGAATGAATTCAAGGGAAGAAATTGATGAATATGAAAAGAAACACCTTGAACAGAAAGGCTTTAAAGGCGTTTACTACAGGTTTATGGCAAGGCTTACAGGCAAAAAGATGCTTTCTGAAAAAGCTGAAAAATAATTTTTTCCTTAGCGAAGCATCCTTGTTTTCTTTGTGCTAGAATACTTTTTATCGAAGCATAAAGTATAATGACACGAAGGAAAACTATTATGGAGCAATTGGAAAAGTTACTCGTTGAAGGAGTTGAAAAAAATACTCCCGATTCAATTAAAAATGATAAAGTATTTGATTATACAAATAAAGATAAATTTACATTCACACTGACAAAAGATTTAGTTGAAAAACTTGATTTAAAAAAATGGTTTGCAGGATATAAAAAAGAGGCAATGGTTTCAACTGCAGGCATTAGAGGCCCGCAAAACATCTTGTATCCGCATGACACAAGGTTTCCGATTAACACAATCGGTATAACCCTTGCAACACTTGCAAAAGCACTTGTTGTAAAAGAAAAATACCCGAATAATGAGCTTATAAAGCTTGCAGGGTCTGAAGTTCGCTATAACAGTAAAACATACCTTGATATTATCGCAAGAATTCAGGCGGCGCTTGGAATTAAAACTTTAGTTCCGACCAAAAGGCAGACCATACCTATCTGGCTTGCTTCATTTTTGGCCTTTAAGCTTGATTTAGTGGGTGCAGAATACATTACAAGTTCGCACGGTATAAGCGTTAAAAACGCAACAAAAGATTTGAACAACCAGGGTTCACAGTTTTTGCCGAACGAAAGCCTTGAATTTGTCGGCAAAATGGAAGAAATTTTAAATACGGCCACCCAAAAAGGCGAATATAAAATTGAATTTGTAGCCTCAACCGATTCTTTAATTGATGAAAAAACAATGGAGCGCTTGAATAACGGGGTTGACCTTTATGTTGAATATTTAAAATCAAATGTGGCATCAGAGAATATCTTAAATAAAATCAAAAAATTCGATAAAAAAATCGTGATTGATGCTGTGGGCGGTGCTGCATACAACACGCTTTCAAAAATACTTCAAAAGCTTGAAATTTCAAACACTTTCGACTGGCTGAATATTGAAGAAGACCCGTTCTTCCACTCAATCGGAAAAGATGTGAAAAACGGTGCATTCTACGATTGGTCCCTTGATATTACGGTTGTTTCCAAAAATAAAGAAGGAAAGCCGTATTTTCCTGTTATAAATTCTCTAAAATATGATGAAAAACTGGCTAAATATCCAATCGGGACGGTTTGTTTAGTTACAGACCCGGATCATGACAGGCTAAGCGTTGTCCAGGTTGAAGATGCTAAAAACAAAGATGCTGTTATCAAGGCAGGAGTTGATGTTGCAGACCTTAATGACGGAAGAATTCTTTGCATCTTTAGCGCAAACCAGGCATTTTTAATGATTATGGACTTTTGGGCAAAACAACTTAAAGAAAGCGGTGAATTTGACAAGCACACACGCTTTATCGTTAAAACAACGGCAAGCTCCAAAAGCTGGGATGAATGGGCAAAGGCAAACGGCATAAAGGTTGTAAACACGCCTGTCGGCTTTAAAGAAATTGCAAACGTTATTAAAAAGGTTGAATTCCAGCTTGAAGGGGGCGCAAAGGAAATTGAAGTTGAAGATATTTTCAAAAATAAAATCAGCCTTGGAAGTGCTTCAAACGGTGGCCCCAGAATGATTTTTGGGGGTGAAGAATCCGGCGGAATGATAATCGGTTCAAACGATGTTATAAAATCTTTGGGCGGCCGCATGGCCCTTGCAATGCGTGAAAAGAGCGCAACAGAAGCCATTATTGCAGCCTCAGGCCTTGTTGCAAGCCTGAATGTTCCCCTTTGGAAACACCTTGAAAATGTTTATGATGAAAACAAAATCAAGGCAAGGTTTGATGTTAGGGATGATATAGCATATTACAATGAATCCGAGCCTGATATTGAAAAATTAAAGGCTGCAAAGCTTTCAGGCGAAGCGCTTCGCACCAAAAACGACCTATTTTATCTGGCACTTGCCGTTGGAATTGAGGAAGGAAAAATCACCCTTGAAAACGCCAAAGAAATCTTAAAAGACACCTTTAAAGATAACTCAAAGCTTGATTTTTCAAACCTTTTGGCTGTGAAATTTGTGGGCGACGGTACATATCTTGATTTTGACGATAAATTTATTGAAATTCGTCCCTCGGGGACTGATGCTAAAACAAAAGCCTACGCAGGCGGTTCCGACAAGGCTCTTCTTTCTGAATGGTCAAAGGTTTTAGGGAACTATTCCGGAGATTTGAATGAAACTTATACAAAATATTTAAGCGAGGATTATGTTGAAGACGCAAAGGAAAAATCTTTAAAACTTTACGATACATACGCAAACAACGGCATCGACACCCGCGAATTCAAAATCCCTGAATATAGATTTTAAGCATAACAAATCGTTTGTATTAAAGCTCTGAAAGTTTTAGTTTTCAGAGCTTTTTTAAGGCATATTATTGGATTTGCCGGATATCGAATTTAGCAGAATTGTCAGGCAATGTTTGACTTACAGCTGATTCAAAAAAGCAAGCACGATATTATCGGTACTAAAGAAACGGTAGAAATAAAAATTAAAAAAATAATAAATAATAAAGTAGAATAAGACTTAATCGCAATATTCAACTTTCTTGTTTCCAATATTTCGTATTCTTCCTGCCCAACCATTGGGCTCATAGGAAGGATAATAGCCCACTGAATCATCTCCTATCTTTGAAATGCACACATTTTCTCTCTTAAAATAATCATCTATTGTCATAGATTTATAGTCCTTAGATAGTGCCGTTTGTGCAGCGAATATCAATAATAGGTTTACTGTTAAAATTTTTTTCACATTATTAATCCAAAAACCGTTATATATATTTATTATAACGAAATTAAAGAAATAATGTTCAAAAAAGCCAGTAGGCAATATCAATATTGCGAGCTGTTGCCCAAAATGCAAAAATGATGATAAAATGTGATTTATGGATAAAATTAAAGAAGAAAATAAAAATCTGATTGCCCTAAGGAATAACTATTTTGCAATGTTATTTCTTTTAAGCGGCGGAGTTTCCGGGTTGTTTTTGGCAGGGCTTACTTCTTTAAACCAAAATATACTTTTTATATTTGGGCTTTACTTGATTGGCATTGCGCTTAAAAACATAAGAAAAACCCAAGCAAAAATTACAAAAAACATAGAAAGGCTGAAATAATGACTATTTCAAATATCATTGGTATAGTTGGTATAATTGCACTTGCTGTTATGCTAACCTTTTTGCCAGACGGCACCTCAACAATTGAAAACAAAAAGAGTTAAACTTGTAGTTCGCAGGTAAGTTAGGCACTGCCTGACTATAATTCTATGTAAATAAACACAAATAAAAAACGAGGTTATTAGCCACCTCGTTTTTTTTAAATGTTAAGTATGTTCTTACCCTAAATGCTTTTCAATGTTTGAAACGATTGAGGATTTTGGCATAAGCCCTACAAGGGTTTCTTTTGCTTCGCCGTTTTTAAAAATTATGATGCTTGGAAGGCCTGAAATTTGATATTCTTTTGCAGTCTTCAGGTTTTCGTCCGTGTTAATCTTTACAACGCGAACCTTTCCGCCGAAATCTTCCGCGATTTCATCCAAAACGGGACCCATTTTTCTGCAAGGCCCGCACCAGGGCGCCCAAAAATCTACAACCGTAATTGAATCGCTCTTTAAAACTTCATTTTCAAATGTAGCATCCGTTATATCAATAGCATTACTCATAAAAGCTCAAATTCTCCTTTTTGTTATCCTTTGTATTATAATCATGACTATATTATAT